>JAWOHQ010000134.1:0-9328 GCA_046485105.1 Candidatus Competibacteraceae bacterium
TACATGCTGAGCTGCGCGTATAGCGCGTATCTTCTCGGCATCAACCCGTTCGACCAGCCGGGCGTCGAAGAATACAAGAACAATATCTTCAAGCTCTTGAAAAAACCAGGATTCTAAAAAAACGCTTTTCCCGAACAGCCTTTTGGCCAATCGGGAAAAGCGTTATACAAGCTGAGCGATGTGCTGGAAGGGCATCTCGACGCCTTGATCGAGCCGCTGACTCAGGAATATCAGGCCGACCTGTTGGCGGCACTGGCGGCGTAGCGCCGCCGGGGTAGTGCTCCAAACATGGATAACCGGATAGCGCGCTCATGACGACAGTCTGGACCCGCCTGGCGCATCAACTCGGACTTTGGCGTTCGGTGCTGATGTATCACGGCATTCCGCTGCGCCGGCGTCGGTTGACCCGTTTCTATGCCCAATTCATCCAACCGGGCGATCTCTGTTTTGATATCGGGGCCCACGTCGGGAGCCGGTTGCGGGCCTGGATCCCGCTGGGCGCGCGCATCGTGGCGTTGGAGCCGCAGCCGGAATGCCTGCGTCTGTTGCGTCGCTGGTATGGCCATCACCCCTATATCACCCTGATCGAGCAGGCGATCGGCGCCGCGCCGGGCGTCGCCGAGCTGTGGGTCAGCCCGCGCACCCCGACCGTGACCACCCTCTCAGCGGACTGGATCGCGGCGGTCCAGCAGGACCGCGCCTTCGCGGACGTGCGCTGGGACTACGCCGTGCCGGTGCCGGTTACCACCCTGGATGCCCTGATCGCCGATCACGGGATGCCCGCGTTTTGCAAGATCGACGTGGAGGGCTACGAATGGGAGGTACTGAAGGGACTGACGCAACCGATCCCGGTGCTCTCCTTTGAATACATCCCCGCCTGTCTGGCAACCGCCCGAGGCTGCGTGGCCTATCTGGCGACGCTCGGGCGCTACGAATTCAACGTCACGGTTGGGGAAGCACCCCGACTGCGGTCGGACGTCTGGCTGGATCCCGACGCCCTGCTGGCGTGGCTGGAAACCCAAGCCCGAACCGGCCGTTCCGGCGATGTGTATGCCCGGCGGCGCGCGTCATGATCGCGACCGCCCCCACCTCGCCTCCCACCGACGCTCCCGTGTTCCAACCGGACCTGATTTGGGCGCTGCTGCTGGAGGTGCGCCAACGGATTCGGACCCTGGCCGCCGAACCCGCACCGCTCGGCTTGGGGGTGGACGGGCAGGGGCGACCCATCGTGGTCCCGATCGACGATCCTGCCACTTTAGTGGAAATCACTCGCGACGGTTCGTGGAACGCGAGGGTACCGGTGGCGGAACCGGGTGCGGAATGGCTCGATCTGTATTTGCCGATGGCGCTGGCCTGTCGGGAGCGGCCGTTAACGGTGGCGCATCTCGGCCAGAGCCTGGATGGGCGCATCGCCACCGAAAACGGAGCCTCCTGTTATGTGACGGGTCCCGAAAACCTGACCCATTTGCACCGGATGCGCGCGATGTGCGGGGCGATCGTGGTCGGCGCCGCCACGGTGGAATGCGACGATCCCCGGTTGACCACGCGCCGGGTCACGGGCCTGAATCCGGTGCGGGTCGCGATCGATCCCCGCCGCCGGCTCGCCGCCGATCATGGCGTGTTTCAGGATCGCGCCGCGCCCACCTTGCTGGTCTGCGCCGAGGAACGGGCCGCCACGCCCGCGCCGGGCGGAGCGGAGATCATCGGAGTTCCCTGCGAGAAAGGACGCCTGAATCCACGGGACATCTTGCGGCGACTGCACGACCGGGGCTTGTATGGGATTTTCATCGAAGGCGGCGGCCGGACGGTATCGGCCTTTCTGGAGCAGGGGCTGCTGGATCGCCTGCAACTGACGGTTGCGCCGTTGATTATCGGCTCCGGCCGGCCGGGCATCACGCTACCCCCCATTCAGGACCTGTCCCAGGGGCTGCGGCCCCGCCATCGCCGTTACTTGCTGGGCGAGGACGTGCTCTTCGATTGTCGGTTCCGGGACTGAACCGAACTCGGTTCAATCGCCGTCCGCACAGGCGAACAAATCCCAGTGCCCGACCCGCAACCGGGATTCGCCCCGATTGATGCAGCGCCGACGTTGGATCGTCCATTCGGTGAGATCATCCGCCGCCGGTTCGATCTCGCGCGCGGCTTCGCTCCAGCCTTCCAGCAGCGCCGTCTGCAGCACGGTGTGTTCCGGTCCCAACCGCCAGGGGCTGGGCCGCAACTCGACCTGATAGCCACGATCTTGCAACAGAGCCGCCAGCGTGGCGGCGGCGGCGGGACCGAGCGCTGGCCCGAAGCCCTTGTCGGTGCGTTGATGGCGGTTGACCCGTTCGCGCAGCGTTTCGTCGCCCGGTAGGGCCGGTTCCCAGACGATGGAGCCGTCGTAACTCAGGACGACGAACATCGCCGCTCGCCAGGTTCGACCCTGCTGAGCCAGCCGCTCCAGCCAATCCGCTCCCACCAGATCGAGCAGGGCCGAGGCCGTGACCAGATGGACCTCGCGAACCTCCAACTGCTTCCAGTCACCGGCCAAATCCAGCCGCACCGACTCCAGCCGACAATGGCAACTCGCATCTTCCAGCACCAGCGCCGCGCCTTCATCAGTCGCCGTCATCCCCCGCGTCGTGGCCCAATCGCGTATTTCCTCGACGCCGCGCACCAGCAGCTCCAGATCGTGATCGACCAGCAGCCAACGCTGCGCGCCGCCGAACCGGCGCGCCAAAAACCGGACATTGGCGCCGGCGCCACTCCCCAAATCCAGGACGGTCAGGGCGCCGCGCCGCCGGCGCCAGTCGCGTGCGCGGGCGGTCAGTTCGGGGTTGCGCGCGGCGGTGTCCGCCGGTTCGCGCTCGCGCAGCCACTCCGCCGAAAAACCGCTCATCAGGCCGCCAGCGCATCGAGCGCCGCGGCGAACCGGGCGCAACTGTCCGACCAGTCCGGCAGGGTTCGACGGGCCGCGCGAGCGCCGCTCGCCAGAGATTCGCGCAATCCGGGTTCAGTCATCAGCCGCGTCAGCGCCTCGGTCAGGGCCGCCTCGTCGCCCGGCGGGACCAGCAGTCCGGCGGTCGCCGGCACGGTATCGGGAATCGCCCCCGCCGTGGTGCTGAGGATGGGCAAACCCCGGGCCAGCGCTTCGGCCAAGGCCATGCCATAGCCCTCGTAGTAGGAGGGCAGGACGAACAGATCGGCCCGCCGATATTGCTGGGCCAAGGCCTCCTCATCGAGCTCGCCCAAAAATTCGATGCGGTCGGCCAAACCCAATTCCACCACCAGTTCCCGCAACGCGGCGGCGGTGGCGGGGTCGAGAGCCGCGCTGCCGGCGCAGCGCAGCCGCCAGGTCTGCCCGGCAAACCGCGCCAACGTCCGGAACAGCAGATCGTGACCCTTGCGCGGGGTCAGCGCCGCCACGCACAGCAACGTCAATATCCCATCGCGCGAGCCATCGGCCAGCGGCGCGGGATCGGTGCCGGGCAAAACCACGGCGCAGCGCTCCGGAACAATATCGTAAGCCGCCAACGCCCGCGCCGTGCTGGGGCTGGTGACGATGACGCCCCGGACTTGCCGGAGCGCCTCGCGCTCGCTGGCGAACAAGCGCTGACGCGCCGCCTCGTCCAACCCAGTCTCCAGCGCCAGGGGATGGTGGACCAACGCCACCAGCCGCAGCCGATCCCGATGCGCGGCGGCGGCCTCAGGCATCGCGCCCAGGGCCAGGCCGTCGATGACCGCCAACGATTGGTCCGGCAACCCGGCCAGCACCGCGTCGGCCTCGCGTAGCGCGGCGGGGTCCGGATGCGGAAAACGGGCGCTGAGCCGATGCAACTCGACCCGCCAGCCCAGCGCTGTCAATCCGCCCATGATCCGCCGATCATATAAATAACCACCGGTGCGGGTTTCCGGATCGCCGGGGATCAGAATCTGGACCGCTGTCACGGCAGCACGCTTTCGTAGGCGGCCCAGGCGACGTGGGATTCATGCAGGGTAACGCGCATGGCGCTCAGGCCCGTGGCGTGCAAACCGAGTTGGCCGTCCTCGATCCGCAGCGCGAGGCGGTTGAAAATCGCCTGCGCCAAAAACTCGGTGGTGGTGTTGCGGCCGGCGAATTCCGGCAATTCATCGAGATTGCGGAAATTCAGTTCGTCCAGCACCGCCCGCAAGCACGCGCTGGCTTTGCCGATGTCCACCACGACCCCGTCGGGGTCGAGTTCGGGTCGGCGCAGTTCCAGATCGACGACATAGGTCGCGCCGTGCAGGCGCTGGGCGGGACCGAAGGTTGCTCCCTGAAAGCTGTGGGCGATCATGAAATGGTCGCGGACGCAGACGGTGTACATGGATGGCTTGACCTTAGGTGAGGGAATTCGAGAGGGCTGGATTCAACCTGATATCAGCATAGACAATGCGATGGCAGGGTACGACATCGGGATTCCGGCTCAGGTCGGCCATGACTTGCGGCAGCTCGGCAAACGGGCGGTCGCCGCCGATCAGCGCCTCCAGCGCCGGATCGTCCAGGAGCTGCATCACGGTGGCCATGCGCCGCCGATGGTCCCAGCGCCCGCGCTGGGCGGTGGCCACGGCGCCGACCTGGGAACTGTGAATCCGCAATCGGTTGGCGTGGAAGGCTTCGCCCAGCGGCAAACTAACCGGGCGGGCGCCGAACCAACTGGCTTCCACCACGGTGGCTTCAAAGCCGGCCAACTGCAGAGCGGTCGCCAGACCAGCGGGCGAGCCGCTGGCATGAATGACGCAATCCTGGCGGCCCTCCGCTCGATCCGGCGTGGTGAAACCGACTCCCAATTGAGTGGCGAGAGCGGCCTTGCGCGGGTCCACGTCCACCAGTTGCACTAAGCACCCCGGCATCCGCCCGGCCAGGCACGCGATCAGACAGCCGACCGTGCCGGCGCCGATCACCGTGATTCGGTCGCCCAGCCGGGGTGTGGCGTCCCATAGCACGTTGAGCGCGGTTTCCAGATTGGCGGCCAGCACCGCCCGTCCGGGCGGAATCGATAACGGTACCGGGATCACCGCCGTCGCCGGCACGACGTAGCGGTCCTGATGTGGATACAAACAGAAGACCGTTTGGCCGCGCAGCGCATCCGGACCGACCTCGACGACCCCGACATTGCAGTAACCGTATTTGACCGGCGCGGGAAAGTCACCCTGCTGGAACGGCGCGCGCATGGCGTGATACTGACTGGGCGGCACCTCGCCGCGAAACACCAGGCTTTCGGTGCCGCGACTGATGCCGCTGTAGAGCGTTCTGACCAGAACCTGATTCGGACCGGGCGCGGCCAGCCGTTCGTCGCGGATTTCGCCCCGTCCGGGAGCCGCCAGCCAAAAAGCGCGCGCTTGCCGGGGATCGTGGATCATGGCGTGGAGGGGGCTGTAAATCGGTGGTAAGGACGCCGATCTGAGCGGCCTACGCTCAGGGTGATGAGGGGGGCAAATAACGTTTGACGTATTCGACGGCGAGCCGCTGCCCTTCCGCGATCTGCTCCGGACTCAGTTCCCGGACGCTCTGGTCGCGGTTGAAGCGGGCCTTGGCGTTATTGCCCGTCGCCGCCACGCTGTACCAGACATAGGCGAGCACCGGGTTTTTTGGGACCCCCTGACCGCTGGCGTACAGTACCCCGAGATTGTTCTGGGCGGCCACATGACCCTGTTCGGCGGCCCGCCGCAACCAGTAGGCCGCTTCGGTGTAGTCCTGGATTGCGCCGAGGCCATTCTCGTACAAAACGGCCAGGTTGAACTGCGCTTCACCCAGCCCCTGTTCGGCGGCCTGTCGGTACCAGCGCAAGGCTTGCGTGTAGCTTTGCTCGACGCCCAAACCGTTGGCGTACAGCACGGCCAGATTGAACCGCGCCCTGACATGGCCCTGTTCGGCGGCCCGTCGATACCAGTCTGCGGCCTTGGCCCGATCCTGCTCGACCCCCAGGCCATCGTCGTATAGCACGCCCAGGTTGAACTGCGCTTCTGCTTGGCCCTGCTCGGCCAGCGGTCGCCACTCGGCCAGCGCGGCCTGATAGTCACCCTTGGCGAAGGCGGCCAGACCCATCAGCAAATCCGCTTGGGCCGACAACACGATCAAGCATAACCCTATCACCCATGCCCTACGCCACGTCGCCATGGAATGCCTGCCAGAAATCGATGGTTATTGAATGCATTGAGAATCTATCGCCAACCAGGATCGATGTTTCCAGCCGGAGCGTCGATCGATGATTGATCAGTACTTGAATAGCAAACTCAACAGGTTCTGTCTAGCGACTCGTTGGGCTTGGCGACAACAGTCAACACCCCATTCATTCAACATTCGTCCGTCGTCCAGCACCCGGTGACCGACAAAACTCAGCACGGCGCACTGACTGTCGGTAAATTCGTGCAGGCTGTGCGGGTCGGTCACCTTGAATGCGACCTTGACCTGCGAAACGCCCAAATCGACATACGCTTTCACGCTGTCCATCTGTAGGGTGACCGCTTTTTCCAGTTGCTCCACCATCAAGCGGTTGGTTCTGGTCAAGGCTGTGACCCAGTAACCAAACGGTTCTGCAAATCTCGCGGACATATCGCTCATGACATTCTCCGATGCAAGATCAGTAATGGAGCCAAACAACAAGGGAACAACAAGTTAAATAATAGCAAAAAATGTTGCATCGCGACATCCAAATCCGGGTTGGACGGAAGCCGAGGCGTTCCAAGGGGTTCGCCGCACGGTCACCACGTCGGCGGTTGCGGTTCCATCCCACCAAGACCATAAATTTGTTGTGCTTAATGGTACAATGCCCAAACTGGCTCGCCAGATATCCACAACTCTTTCCTTTGCACCGGTTTTCCACAACCCAGGGAGAAATAGCATGGCAATCGGTACGACCATCACTGAGTACATCATCGCAGAACAACGACGCATCCAGGGCGTCTCGGGTGATTTCACCGCCTTGGTCAACGACATCGTAATCGCTTGCAAGGCAATCTCCAGCGCCGTCCGCTACGGCAGCCTGGTAGGCGTGCTCGGCGCCGCCGACACCGAAAATATCCAGGGGGAGACTCAGAAAAAGTTGGATATCATTTCCAACAATCTGTTCATCACGCGCAACGAATGGGCGGGTCACGTGGCCGCCATGGCGTCCGAGGAGATGGAGGATATTTATCATCTGCCGGCTCAGTATCCGCGCGGCAAGTATCTGTTGGTGTTCGATCCGCTGGACGGCTCGACCAATACCGATGTCAACGGGCCGGTTGGAACCATCTTCTCGATCATGCGCCGCTCCGAAGGCGCGACCGGCGAACCGACCGCGAACGACTTCCTGCAACCGGGTGACCGACAGGTCTGCGCGGGTTACGCCCTGTACGGACCCTCTTCGATGATGGTGTTGACCACTGGCCACGGCGTCAACGGCTTTACCCTGGACCCACGGATCGGTGAATTCATCCTGACCAACCCCAACATGCAAGTCCCCGCGGATACCGAGGAGTTTTCCATCAACACCGCTCATACCCGGTTCTGGGATCCGCCGGTTCGCCGCTACATCGATGAGTGCCTGGCCGGCAAGGATGGTCCGCGGCGCAAGGACTTCAACATGCGCTGGGCCGGGGCGATGATCGCCGACGTCCACCGGGTGCTGACCCGCGGCGGGGTGTTCCTGTATCCAATCGATCGCAATCTCCGGGCCAAGCGCCAGGAAGGCAAGCTGCGCCTGTTGTATGAAGCCAATCCGATGAGCTTTATCATCGAGCAGGCCAGCGGGTTAGCCACCACGGGGACCCAGCGGATCATGGAACTCCCACCAGCCAGCCTGCACCAGCGCTGCCCGGTGATCATGGGCTCCAGAAACGAGGTCGAACGCCTCATTTCCTATCATCTGGACATTCGATAGTCCCGTAGCAACCCCGCAACACCTCCCAACCACCACCTCGCTGAGCCTGCCGGCGGCGGCAGGCCCACGATTTCGCGGCGGGATCATCGAATTCACAGGCGAAGCACGCAAAAAGGATCGTTCGTGTTTCGCCTCCGTGGCGTAACTGTCGTAAACTTTCTTTCAACAGTGCGACCGCGTACCTGCGCCGGGCTGTCGGTTATCCAGATTATCCGCACCGCAGGAAAATTTTTATGGTATCGAAACCCGTCTTCCCCGAACCACTGGCCGGCAAACTCCGGCGCATTGAGGATCTTGCCGAAAAACTGGTTTATATTAAGTGGAGCCGGGAGTTCTTCGTGCTGCTCCAGCGCTCGGCGCAGGATATTCTGAGCCTGACTAGTCCGCAGCCGGAGTATCACAAAATCGCGGTACTGGCCGAACGGTTGCAGCAGCAGATCGGCGAATGTCTGGAGAAAGGCGAACTGCCCCGGGGCGCGGAACGGGAACGCCTGATCGCCGTGGCGGATGCGTTATGCCGGGCGACGCCTAACGTGGAAGACGACGGCCGCGAGGTCATTACCCCAGGAGCGCGCCGTCCGATTGGAAATCTGACCATTCCCCTGTTTTCCCGGTGGGACCAAGGCGAAAGGACGCAAGCCAACTTGGGCGAAAAAACGGCCGCGCCGTTGCCATTGTGGCTGGTGGCGCCCGCATCGGCGCAGATTCTGGGACGTAAACTCGAACAAAGGGGTGGCTTTGAAGTCCAGATCCGCGCTAACTTGGACGAGGTCCGCGTCTTGCTGGCTCAGTCCCAGCAACCCGCCGCCCTGGTCATCGATCTGGACCACGTCAGCGACAGCCAGAGCACTCTGCAACAAGTCACGAGCTTGCGGCAAGTGCTGGCCCCGGAAATTCCACTGTTCTTTCTGGCCGATCGCGGCGACATCACCGCCCGACTCGAGGCGGTGGAGGCCGGCGCGGCCGGCTACTTCATCAAGCCGGTGGATATTCCCCTGCTGCTGGAAACCCTGGACGAACGGGTCTTGAAAACCCACAATCAACACATCCTGGTCGTCGAGGATTCCCTGCCCGCCGCCCGCGAGGCCGCCCGCTGGCTGGAGAGTCGCGGTATGGCGACGCAAGTCCTGGCCCAACCCCTGCAAATCCTGCAAGCACTCTACAACTTTCAACCCAGCCTGCTGCTCCTGAGCCTGGACCTGAAGGAAACCGATGGCCTGACCCTGGCCCGGGCGATCCAGCAGCATGAATTGTTCCGGGAACTGCCGCTGATTGACCACCAAGCACGCCCGGCTCGCCCTCGCCAGCAAGGCGGATCTGCGTACCGGTATCCACGCCCGCCGGGATCGATACCACCTTGCGCACTGTCTTGCGCTCCAGCCCCTGACCATGGCATGTTGGGCAAGGGGAGGTGATCACCTGTCCGCGTCCATTGCATGCCGGGCATGGGCCCGATTGCATCATCG
>JAWOHQ010000230.1:0-3261 GCA_046485105.1 Candidatus Competibacteraceae bacterium
GCTTCAAAAGCCGCCACCGCGCATCGCGCCGGCGGCGCCACGACCCGACCGCCGACCATGGCTACCGTCGGATCGTCCAGATAGGGCAATAGGTCGCACAACCAGTCGGGCTCGGCCACACAATCGTTGTCGATGAACGCCAGCACTGTGCCACTCGCCAGCGCCGCCGCCAGATTGCGGGCGGCGGACTGACCGATGTTGCGGTCCTGACGCAGAACTTCGACCGGCAGATCGCGCAGCGGCGGCGCCAGCGGCGGCTCGGACGCATCGTCCACCACGATGATTTCCCGACGGTCGGCCGGATAATCCAGCGCCAGCAGGGATTGCACGCAGCGGCGCGTGGCCTCGGCGCGACCATGCGCCGGCAGGATGATCGAGACGTGCGGCCAGGCCGTCATCTCCGCCGGATGCCGGGTCACCAGTCGGCGGCGCACCAGCTTGTCCAGGAAGGCGGTAATGGCGGTCGGCGTCATGCCATGATTATCGTTCGCCAGTTCGGCGATGCCGCGGGGTTGCCGTAACGCTTCGAGCAACGCCGTAGCTTGCCGATTCAAACGCAGCGCCAGCAAGGGACGCAGGCACAGCAAAACTCCGCCCCGCTCGTCGGCCATGATGGCAAGATTAGGTTGCAAGACATAGCGCGCCGGTTGGGTAAACGATGGAACGGGCAACAACGCGGTTGCGACCGCGCCAAAATCATCGTACCCCTCCATGAGGTTCATGCCGGATCGGTTTGGCTGAGCCATTGTTTCAACGCCGTCTCGTAACACGCGGTTTGCGCCGCCAGATAACGCTCGCCCCGCTCCGCGTTCGCCGGGCGGGGATCGCCCACCACGCCGGTCGGCGCCAGCGCCCGCGTGCCAGCGGCGATCAGGCGAACCAGCCCCGCGTCCATGTCACCGATGTAACCAGGGGCGGCTCGCTCCATCCGCACCTGTTCCGGGCACAGGCGCAACAGTTCCGAGGTTTCCCACTCGCCGGCGTGCAGGCCGACGGTTTCGAGCGGAATATCCTCCCGCGCGGCCACCGCCCGCACGGTCTCGTCGAAAAACGCGCCACTATTGGGAATCCACAGCGCCAGATCCGGCAATTCCCGCCGCAGCCGTTCCTCGGCCACGGCCAGCGCCCGCCCGTTGCCGCCGTGCGCCGACAGCACCGCCAACCGTCGTATGCCCCACTCGACCATGCGCCGGGCGCAATCCACGATGACGGCGGCCAGGGTTTCCGCCTCCAGGCTCAACAGGCCGGCGAACCCCCCATGCTCGTCGGAACAGCCGACCGGAATCACCGGCGCGACCAGCACCGGCAAGCGTTCCGCCAGGCGCTCAGCCAGCGCCGCCGCCCGGCAAGTATCGGTACCCAAGGGCAAATGGGGACCGTGTTGCTCGGTCGCGCCCAGAGGCAGAATCACCGTCGTGACGCCGGCGGCGACCGCTTGCGCCACCACCGGCGAACTCAACTCGGCCAGCGATTTCATGCCGGTCGTTCCACCAAGACTCCCTCCTTCCTTGCAGGGGAGGGTCGGGGTGGGGGGTTGGGATCGTGAAGTTCCAGAAAACCGTGCTGGCGCAAGAACTCGATGATAGCGTCGGCCTGCTGTTCCGGCGTCCCGCTGTCCAGGATTTCCCCGGCCTTGCCGGCTATCCCGGCGGACATGATCTGGGCGACCCGCTCCGATGCCGCGCCGGCGGAATCGGGCGTGAACATCACCCGCGCCCGCGGGCGCGGCGGCATGACTTCGTGCAGGGTCATCGCCGGAAAGTGCAAGTCCTGCGGCGTCAGTTCCAAATCTTCCAACCCGTACAGCGGGATCGGCAGGTGTTTGACCCGCATCAAACTAGGCAGGCTGGCCTGGCGTAGATGCACCAGCCCGGTCTCCAGCCCCAGAACCGCCGGCAAGGTGACTTCGCTTTCGGCCCGCGCCCCCCGCGCCAGCCGCCGCTGCACCCGCATTCGCCCGGCTTGCCTCTCGAACTGGGTGACGTCGGTAACGACCGGCCAGCCTAGATGCTCGGCCAGCAACGCGGGCACCGTGCCCGAGCCGCGATCCACGCTGTGCCCTCCGCACAGCACCAGATCGGGGAGTTCGCGCGCGCGCAATGCGGCCGCCAGCAGAATCGTGGTGATGGTGGGCTTGGTGCTGGCAAGCGAATCATCCCAGATCCGCACCGCCGCATCGGCGCCCGCCGCCAGCGCATCCTGTAACAGGCGATCCGCCTCGACCGGTCCCACGCTGAACGCGGTCACGGTCCCATCGGGCGGGCGCAGCCGCAGCGCCAGTTCCAGCGCGCTCTCATCGGCCGGATTCATCATGTACAGCACGCGACCGGCATCGATCATTCCGGTCAGTGGGTCGACCTCAATGGTGCTGGGGTCGGGGACGTATTTGAGACAAACCGCGATACGCATGGGCAGGCTCTTCAATAACCGTTCACTCCCCTCTCCCGCAAGCGGGAGAGGGGCTGGGGGTGAGGGTCGTGGATTCAATAACGGGTCCGGTACAGCTCAGGCCTCCCGGAACGTGACCCCATAACCGCCGTCCGGGTAGGTCCAACGAATGGCGCCTTCCTGGTTGCAGGCGATATAACAAGTACCGCACTCGAAACATGATTCGTAGTTGAACAGGATGCCGCCGTCGTCCAACGGCACGAACAGATTGGCCGGACAGACGTAGACGCAGGCATGGGTCGAACATTCGCTGCGGCAGATGTCCGAATTCACGGTGATATGGGGCGTCGCCGCCACCCGGAACCGCACCGTGCGCATTTTCTCTTCGTGGGTCGTCATCACCATAGATAGGACCTCGCCACCTGATAGGCATCGCGGAGCAACTGCCCCGGCTTGATCTCGAGCTGGCGCGTCATCCGGTAGGCCAGCGGCAGAATTTTTTGCTTGGGCGCGCCGTTCACCCGGAACAGGTTTTCCATGCTGCGGGCGATCAGTTCGGGATAAAGATTCTGAAGCCGCGCCCCGTTGACGAAGGCCGGCGCATGGCGGTAGGCGCGAAAATCGGTGGAGACGTGGCGCTGCTTCAACTGTTTTTCATAAACCGCCAAAGAGCGCGCCGAGAAATCCCCCCGTTGACAGGCTTGAATCGCGGTTTCCGCCGCCGCCAAGCCGGATTGCATCGCATAGTTCATGCCTTCCAGATACAGACCGGCGGCCAGACAGAATCCAGCGGCATCGCCGGCGACCATCATGCCATCGGTATACAGCTTCGGCTTCATCGCCCAGCCGCTCTCGGGAATCAGATGGGCTGAG
>JAWOHQ010000333.1:0-2812 GCA_046485105.1 Candidatus Competibacteraceae bacterium
GCCTGAAGGAGCGCCGCTTCAAGACAACCGTCCGCCAGCAGCACGACTACAGCTGCGGTTCGGCCGCACTGGCCACCTTGCTGACTTACCAGTACAACCACCCTGTCAGCGAAGAAGCGGTTTTCGAGGGCATGTGGGAAAAAGGCGATCAGGCCAAGATCAACCGTGAAGGTTTTTCACTGCTCGACATCAAGCATTATCTGGCAGACATCGGTTACTCGGCAGACGGCTATACGGCGCCGCTGGAGAAACTCGCATCGGTGGGGGTTCCCGCCATCGTGCTGATCCGCGATAACGGCTACAACCATTTCGTCGTCGTCCGGGGAATCCAGGACGGCAAGGTGGCGGTCGCCGATCCGTCCATGGGGGCGCGCGTCATTCCCTTGGCGCAATTCGAGAAGATGCGGATCAACCGCATTCTTTTCGTCATCAACGGTCGCAAGGAACAAACCGTTTTCACCACGAACATCACCACCAAGCTGCTGCCGCCATAGCTGATCAGGGGCAGGGTCAGGCCCTTGGTCGGCAGCACGCCCATGTTGACCCCGATGTTGAACAGCGACTGGAGACCGAACCACAGGCCGATGCCATAGGCCAGATAGGCCGAGAACTCCTTGCCCAAACGCTCGGCGCGGTGGCCGATCTCGAAGGCCCGCCACACCAGAATGACGAACAATACGATGACGCTCAAAATGCCGACCAATCCCAATTCCTCGGCCAGCACCGCAAACAGAAAATCGGTGTAGGATTCCGGCAGGTAGAACAACTTTTGCACGCTGGCCCCCAGTCCGACTCCGAACAGTTCGCCGCGGCCGATAGCGATCAGCGCCTGGGTCAATTGGTAGCCGCTGGCTTGCGCATCCGCCCACGGGTTCAGAAAACTGAGCAGCCGTTCGCGGCGATAGGGCGAGGAGTAAATCAGCGCCGCCATGACCAGGAACGTGCCTACTTGCAGGGTTCCAAACTGCTGCAGATTGACCCCGGCGAGAAACACCATGCCCAGCGCGGTCGCCATCAACACCACGACGCTGCCGAAATCCGGCTCCAGCAACAACAGCACCGCCAGCACCCCCAACACCGCCATGGGCCGGAACAAGGCCAGCGCCGAGGTGCGAAAATCCGCGGTCCGCAGATCCTCGCAATGCCGTTTGAGATAGCCGGCGACGTAGATCAGCGCGAACAGCTTGGCGAGCTCCGACGCCTGGACGTTGATCGGACCGAGGGCGATCCAGCGCATGCTGCCGTTGACTTCCTTGCCGATGCCCGGGATCAGCACCAGGACCAGCAACGCGAACGCCCCCAGCAGCAACAGGGGACCCGCCCGCCGCCAGTGGGTCATGGGAATCTGGAACACCAGTCCAGCCGCCAGCAGGCCGACCAGGGCGAAGGCGCCCTGCCGAATCAGAAAATAAAAGGGTTGGCCCATGCGGGCATCGGCGATCGGCATCGACGCCGAAGTCACCATCAGCAACCCCAACAACAGCAATAATCCAGCCGGAATCAGGACCCAGGGATCGGGGAACGGCAGCGCGGCGCGGCCCTCGCCAGCGCGCGGCAGTTTGGATTTATCGCGCGGGGCGACCGGAGACGTCGCGACAGCCGGATTCAGCATTCGGGCAAGCTCCTGACCGCGGCCGCGAACCGCGCGCCGCGCTCTTCATAATTGCGGAACATGTCAAAACTGGCGCAGGCCGGCGACAGCAACACGCTGTCACCCGGTTGGGCCAGCCGCGCCGCCACCGCCACTGCATCTTCCAAATCCACCGCCGGTTGGAGCGGTACGCGGTCGCCCAACGCGGCGGCGATCGATGGCGCGTCGCGGCCGATCAACACCACCGCCCGCCCCTTATCGGCCAGCGCCGGACGCAGCGGAGCAAAATCCTGGCCCTTGCCGTCGCCGCCGGCGATCAGCACTACGGGTCCCGGCAGGCCACGCACCGCCGCCACCGTCGCGCCGACGTTGGTCCCCTTGGAATCGTCGAACCAGCGCACCCCGACGCGCTCTCGCACCAGCGTGGTCCGGTGCGCCAGGCCGGTGAATTCCCGCAGCGCCGCCAGCATCCCAGCGCGCCGCAACCCCAGCGCCTGGCCCATGGCCAGCGCCGCCAAGGCGTTGGCGAGGTTGTGGTCGCCCCTGATTTGCAATTCCTCGGCCGCGATCCAGCGCTCCCGGCCCCGCGCCAGCCAGGTTTCGCTCCCGTCCCGCCGCAAACCGAACTCGCCTTCCTCCGGTTCGTGCAAGGTGAAACGCAACACGCTCCGTCTCGGCTCGATCATCGCCAGCACCACCGGATCATCGGCGTTGACCACCAACGCGCCGTCGCCCCGGAAGATCCGCCGCTTGGCGGCGATGTACTCATCGAGACTGTCGTAACGATCCAGGTGGTCGGGGCTGATGTTCAACACCGTCGCCACTCGGGCGTTCAGGCTGTGGGTGGTTTCCAACTGGAAGCTCGATAGCTCCAGAACGTACAACGCGGGAGGAACGCCGAGTTCCCACTCGTGCCGCAACCATAAATCCAGCGCCGGCGGGCCGAGATTGCCGCCAACCGCCGCGCGGATTCCGGCCCGTTCGGCCATCAACCCCAGCAGGGTCGTGACCGTGCTTTTGCCGTTGGTGCCGGTGATGGCCGCCACCGGCGCTCGGGTCAATCGGGCCAGCAGTTCGATATCACCCCAAACCGGGATGCCCCGCGCCGCCGCCTCGGCGATCGCCGGGGTTTTCACCGAGACCCCCGGACTGACCAGCAAACGCGCCGCGCTGGCGAACCGCGCCGGATCGAAACCGCCCAAGTAGCAGGGCACATCGGGA
>JAWOHQ010000455.1:0-3068 GCA_046485105.1 Candidatus Competibacteraceae bacterium
CGCACCAGCGCGGCTTCCTCCTCCAAGGCGGGATAATCGATCTGAATCTTGAGCAGAAACCGGTCGAGTTGCGCCTCTGGCAGCGGATAGGTGCCCTCGTGCTCGATGGGATTCTGGGTCGCCAGGGTCATGAAAGGTGGCGGCAGGGGGAAGGATTCGCCCTCGATGGTGACCTGGCCCTCCTGCATCACTTCCAGCAGCGCGGCTTGGGTCTTGGCCGGGGCGCGGTTGATCTCGTCGGCCAAGAGGAAGTGGCAAAACACCGGTCCACGGCGGATCTCGAACCGCTCCTCGCGCAGGTTATACAAAGCATGGCCGGTCACGTCGCTGGGCATCAGATCGGCGGTGAATTGAATCCGGGCGAAGCGGGCGGCGACGCTGGTCGCCAGCGCCCGCACCAGCAGGGTCTTGCCGAGTCCCGGCACGCCCTCGATCAATACGTGGCCGGCGGCGCTCAAGGCCGCCAGCACCTGGTCGACCACGGCTTGTTGGCCGATCAGCGCCCGACCGATTTCAGCGCGAAGGGTATGGAGTAGCTCCCGCGCCCATTGCAGATCGGCGGCGGAAGGCGGAGTGGGGGGTGAGGGGTCCGGAGTCGAGTTCATCGGTGACGGTGGAGTCGTTGCAGGGTTTGCAGAGTATGAACCAACTCGCGTTCGGTCAGCGGCTGGTCGGAGTCGTCCAGCGCGGCGGCAGCCGGCGGCAGCCCGGCATGATGGCGGTCCAGCCGGCGCAGCGTGTAGTGCCGAGCGGCTTGCACCAGGGTCGGTCCGGCCCCGTGTCGCCACAGGAACCGGGAACTGGCCTGTAAATGCTCGGCCAGCCGGCGCTGCTCGTCAGCGCGTGGGACGAGCACGGGTCCCAACCGCCGACCATGGCGCCACAATACCGCCAGCAGGGTCAGCGTCAGTCCCAGAAGCGGCATCCAGGCGTGTCGCCACAGCAGTTGCGCCAGCGACGGCAAGAGCATTCGGTACTGGAGCCAGATCTGGCCATTGGGATTCTGCTGGGACAGCGCCCACAGAAAATCGGCGTGATCGTGGTCGAGCAACCGGATGTTGCTGAAGACGCCGATGTCGGTCAGCAGCGTCACCCGACCCTGGCCCCAGCGGTATTGTTGCCAGAACGCCTCGTTCAGCCGCAGGCCGGATTGAAACCGAACCTGGAGCGGGGGCGATGCCGCATCCAATACGACGGTCTCGGGTTCGAGCGCGGCGGGTTCAGCGGCGTGACTGCGTACCGCAAAGTGGTTCAGCAGAGGATCGCGCCCCTGTTCGGGCGCGTATTCATGCCGGACACTGACGATCAGATGGCCGCCTCGTTCGACCCAGTCGAGCAGACGCCGGCTTTCGGCGGCGCTGAGGACGTAGGTGGGGACCGCGACCAGCAGGGTATCCTCGGCGGCGAGCGCTTGCGGCAGGTCGCTCAACCGGCGCACGCCGCGGGCGGCGCGGCCGAGTTGGGTGAGAAGCCGTTCCGCCGTATAAAACGGATTGCGGGCGGCGATCTCATCGAAGCCGGTGTAGACCTCTTCGCTGCGCTGGACCAGATTCTCGTACAGCCACAGGAACAACCCAACGGCGGCGAACAGCGCCAGCAGGCCGAGCGCGAGCCCTGACAGCCACCGGCCGCGTCGCCCGCTCATGGCGGCGTTCCCGCCGAGGCGGCGAAATGCCGGGGCCAGGCCGCGCACAGGCTCTCGACGGTGGCGTCGTCCGGCGGTCGGTGGCCGTAGGCGGCGGCTTGCCAGACTCGGGTCAACCGCTGGAAAAAGTCGCGCAGTTCGGAATCGGCCAGCCGCGCGGTGGCCAGTCGGAGACACTCTTCCTCGGTGGCGCTGGCGGGTACGGGCGTCGCGTAATGGGTCGTCAGTCCGGCCAGACTGCCCTGGTAAAGCAGGCGCAGGGCTTCGCGAGTCTGGCCCCTGGTCCAGAGTCGCCAGGCGGCGGCGCCGAGTTCGGCGTTCGGCGGCGCGACGATCTCATCGCGGCCCCGGACGAGTGGAGGCGAAGATGCGAGGGCTGCTCGGCGGACGGACGGGGACCGGTGGGGCGCCCGCCGCCACAGCCACCACCCGGCCATGGCCAGGCAGACGCCGGTGGCGAACCACAACAGATATTCCACCACCGTGGCGAACCACCATCCCCGCCCAGGATGTCGGGAACGCACCGCCGACTCTTTGGGCCAACCGTCTTCCCGGAAATGCCAGCGGTCCTGAACCGCGCAGATTTGCAGTTCCGGTTCCCGCAATAACTCGGCCAACTCCCGCTTGACCGGACTGTCGGCTTCCACCAATTCCGCCGTGCGCGCGCGCCGCGCCTCGCAAAGCGGGTGGATAACCGGTACCGGATTTTCGGCGGCGGTGGATTCGGTGGCCGATCCAGCGACCGGCACAGTGGCCAGGCTCGCGCCCAGGACCAGTCCCGCCAAGATCAGCGGCGTGGTCCGCCCGACCTTCGCTAAACGCGCCGCCAGCCGGCGGAACCCGATTTCCAGATCCCACGCCTCCAACCAGGTGCGCCGGTTGAGATACAGCGCGAAACCGGCGGCGACGTAAAACGGCTCGACCAGCGTCAATCCGATAAACCCAACCAGGTTCAACCACAATTGTCCGCCCGGACCGCTGTCGTCGAACAGATCGAGAAATTCCAGCGCCACGAAATCGGGAATCAACATCCATACCAGCGCGATCAGGGCCAAATCCAGGGCGATTTCCAGATGCAGGCCGACCAAGGTCAGCCATTCCGCCGGTCCCCGATGCGGCCGGCCCAGATCGCGCAAGCGCTGGCGGCGGACTTTACCGGACAAGCCTTCCAGTTGCGCGACCGGCAGGTTGAAGGAGCGGGCGGGGTCGAAACGGCGCACGGTCAGGGCGGCCAGCGCTTGGCGGCGCAACAGACCCGGTAGATCCCGCCAGAATTGCCGCCGGTCCGGTATCGCGCCGAACAGAGCGCGGCCGAGCACGTACAACGGCGCCCGGTCCAGGAGCGGTTTGAGCCACCACAGCAGCCAAGGGACCAGCCACCAGTTCCCCCAGCACAACAGGTGCAGCAGCAGGAACGCCGGCA
>JAWOHQ010000021.1:0-7089 GCA_046485105.1 Candidatus Competibacteraceae bacterium
GCTCAAAACCTTCTATCCCACCAGCGTGCTGGTGACCGGCTTCGACATCATCTTCTTCTGGGTGGCGCGGATGATCATGATGGGTCTGAAGTTCATGGGCGACGTACCGTTCCGCGAGGTCTACATCCACGGTCTGGTGCGCGATCACGAAGGCCAGAAGATGGCCAAGTCCAAAGGCAACGTCATGGACCCGCTGGACATCATCGATGGGGTGAGCCTGAACGACCTGGTCGCCAAGCGCACCAGCGGGCTGATGCAGCCGCAAATGGCCCCGCGCATCGAAAAGGCCACGCGCGCGCAGTTCCCCGCCGGCATTCACCCTCACGGCACCGACGCCCTGCGGTTCACCTTCGCCGCGCTGGCCACCACCGGCCGCGACATCGTGTTCGATATGGGCCGAGTCGAGGGCTACCGCAATTTCTGCAACAAGCTGTGGAACGCCGCCCGCTACGTGCTGATGAACGCGGAAAGCCAGGATACCGGTCTGGGCGGCGGCGAGATCGAACTCAGCCAGACCGACCGCTGGATTCGGTCCCGCTTGCAACGGACGATCGCGGAAGCCAACGCGGCGGTGCGCGACTACCGCTTCGACCAGATGGCCCAGGCGCTCTACGAGTTCACCTGGAATGAGTTCTGCGACTGGTATCTGGAACTGGCCAAACCGGTGCTGACCGATCCCGCCAGTTCCGCGGTGGCCCAGCGTGGCGCGCGGCAGACGCTGGTCCAGGTGTTGGAAACCCTGTTGCGGTTGCTGCATCCGCTGATGCCGTTCATTACCGAGGAAATCTGGCAACGGGTCGCGCCGCTGGCTGGCTCGGCGGGCGAAACCATCATGTACCAACCTTATCCGGAAGCCGATCCGGCATGGGTGGAGCCAGCCGTGGAAGCCGAGATTGAATGGCTGCAACAGTTCTTGCTCGGAGTGCGGCGCATCCGCGCCGAGATGAACATCGCCCCTGGCAAGCCATTGCCCGTGCTGTTGCAGCATGGTTCGGCCGATGATCGCGCGCGGCTGGAACGGCACCGCCGGGCGTTGACGACTCTGGGTCGACTGGCATCTATTACGGAACTGGGCGAAACCGAACCCGTCCCGGAAGCCGCCACCGCGCTGGTCGGCGGCCTGAAAATCTTGATTCCCCTGTCCGGCTTGATCGACCAGGCGGCGGAAAGCGCCCGCCTCGACAAGGAAATCGCCAAATTGCGCAAGGAAAGGGACCGCGGCGTGGCTAAACTGGGCAACGCCGATTTTCTCGGACGCGCGCCGGCGGCGGTGGTCGATAAGGAACGCGCCCGCGTCGCGGAACTCCAATTGGCTATGACCCAACTGTAAGCGCAACTGGCGCGTATCCGACCGTAGTAAGTTCGGCAACCCACCAAAAGATGAAGGAATACCAATGGACGCTCGAGAATCCGTATCCGCAACCAAGCACAAACTGGGCACCAAAGTCACCCAGGTGGCCACGCTCTACCATCCGCGCACCTGGAAAGAGAAGGGACTGTGGTGGACCCTCGGACTGTTCACGGTGACCTATGTGGTCGCGGTGGTGATCCTGGGCATCGTCTGGTCGCGCTCGCCCGGCGAATTTGACGTGCGCGAACATGCGCTGGAGCTGGCCAAAGGCGACGAGAGCAAGCTGGTGCCGGGCTACGTGACCACCGCCACCGCCATCCGCATCGCCGAGACCTTGCTCGACAAGCCGGGCGGCTATCTCAGCAACGACATGACCCCACCGGGGGTCTACCTGGACAATATTCCCAACTGGGAATTTGGCGCGTTGACCCAACTGCGCGATCTGGCGCGCGCGATGCGCAACGATTTCGGCCGTTCCCAGAGCCTGTCCGTCGAGGACAAGGACCTGCAGATCGCTGAGCCGCGGTTCAATTACAATTCGGACTCTTGGATCCTACCCTCCACCGAATCGGAATATCGCACCGGGGTTGATGCGCTGGACCGTTATCTGGAGCGGTTGGTTGACCAAAACCCCCAGGACGGTCAATTCTTCGCCCGCTCCGATAACCTGAGTCGCTACCTGGAAGTGGTGGAAAAGCGCTTGGGCAGCCTGGCGCAGCGCTTGGCGGCCAGTCTCGGCCAGGCTCAGTTTGACACCGCTCTGGCGGGCGACCCCAGTGCCCAGCAGGCCAAGCCGACCCCTAATGAGACCCAGTACAAAACCCCGTGGTTGGAGATCGATGATGTGTTCTTTGAGACGCGGGGTTACGCTTGGGCGTTACTGCATACACTTCGGGCGTTGGAAATGGATTTCAACAAAGTACTCCAGGATAGAAATGCGGTGGTCTCGCTCAAGCAGATCATCCGTGAACTGGAGAGCACCCAGGACTTCATCTGGAGCCCGATGATCCTCAACGGTACCGGCTTCGGGCCGATGGCCAACCATTCACTGATCATGGCCTCCTACATCTCTCGCGCCAACGCCGGGGTCATCGACCTGCGCAACCTGCTCATCGGAGGTTAAAGGTCGAGGTCGTGGGGGCATGGCGGATTTCAACACCCATCTGATGGGAGCGGCGGCGGTCAGCGGGGTGACCGCCACCGTGCTGGTGATGGCCGGCATGGCGCCCCAGCAGGCGGTGATCGGCTATTTCGTGCTCGGCGTGATCGGTGGTCTGCTGCCGGATATCGATTCGCCCACTTCCATCCCGATCCGGATCGCTTTCACGGCCCTGGCGGTGGTCGCTGGGTTCCTGATGGTGTTCACGTTCGGGGACCAGTATTCGTTGGTGGAACTGGTGGTTCTGTGGCTCGGCGGTTTTCTGCTGATCCGTTATGGCCTGTTTAATCTGTTCAATCGTTTCACCATTCACCGCGGACTGATTCATTCCCTGCCGGCGGGAGTCGGCTTCGGATTGGCGACTACCGTGCTCGCCTTTCACGGCTTCGGCGCCTCCGCGATCCATGCCTGGATGTGCGGCGCGTTCGTCACGCTGGGATTCGTCGTGCATCTGGTGCTGGACGAGTGGTACAGCGTCGATCTATATGGGAAAAAGCTGCTCAAAAGTTCTTTCGGTACTGCGTTCAACCTGGGTAGCTTGAGACAACCGCTCGGTACGGCCGCGCTCTATCTGGTGGTCGTCGGGTTGTTTCTGCTTTGTCCTTCGCCCAAGCCCTTCACCGAACGGGTGCTGGATCGCGAGACCTACCGCGGCGTGGAACAACGTTTGCTTCCCCAGGGAACCTGGTTTCCGGGATTGCCGCAGCGGATGACGCCATCCGAATGGATGGATTGGCCATGGAAGCTGTAGAGAAACTCAAGGGATTGAACCATCCACGCAACCTTGAGTGGAAACAGATGGAGGCCGCTGCTTGATGGGCAAGGGGTTGATCGACCGGCGCGTGAGCGTGGCTCCGATGATGGATTGGACGGATCGCCACTGCCGATATTTTTTGCGGCTGCTGACCCGCCATACCCTGCTTTACACCGAAATGGTGACCACCGGCGCGGTGTTACATGGCGACCGGGAACGGATACTGGCTTACCATCCAGCCGAACACCCGCTGGCCTTGCAACTGGGTGGCAGCGATCCTGACGAACTGGCGCGCTGCGCCCGCGTCGCCGCTGAATTCGGTTACGACGAGATCAATCTGAACGTCGGCTGCCCCAGCGACCGGGTGCAATCGGGGCGTTTCGGCGCCTGCCTGATGGCGGAACCGGATCTCGTGGCGCAATGCGTGGCGGCGCTGCGGGCGGCGGTGGATTTGCCGGTCACGGTCAAAACCCGCATCGGCATCGACGACCGGGATTCCTATCCGAATTTGGTGGACTTCGTGGCGCGAGTAGCTGGCGGCGGTTGCGAGGTGTTCATCATCCATGCGCGCAAGGCCTGGTTGAGCGGCCTGAGCCCCCGGGAGAACCGCGAAATCCCGCCGCTGCGCCACGAGGTGGTTTACCGGTTGAAGCAGGACTTTCCCGAACTGACGATCATTCTCAACGGTGGCCTGATCGACCTGGATCAGGTCGCGGAGGCGTTGCGTCAGGTGGATGGCGCGATGATCGGTCGGGCCGCCTACGAGAATCCCTATCTGCTGGCCGAGGCGGACCGCCGGTTTTTTGGGAGCGATGAATTACCAAAGACCCGCTTTCAGGTCGTCCAGGACTTTTTTCCCTATGCCGAGGCGGAATTGCGGGCGGGAACTCCCCTGCAGGCCATGACCCGGCATCTGCTCGGGCTGTTCCACGGCGTGCCGGGCGCACGGGCTTGGCGACGCTACATCAGCGAGCATGCCCACCGGCGCGGAGCCGGCTTGGAGGTGCTGGAAGCGGCGCTGCGGCAAATCGAACCTTCCCGATCAGATCGGGTTCGCGAAGACCGCGACAGCCATCCATACTGTTGGTAACGGTGCGTGGAGTCGCAATAATCGACCCAAGGATTCATCCACTCATCCGGGCGCGCGTTGCCGCCGCTCTTCGACCAGAGGACCACCGCGAGATGTACGAATTTCTGCACTACCAGGTTCGGGACGCCATGACCACCGACCCGATCACCATTCATCCCGGTACCCGCTTGCGCGAGGTCGAGGAGTTGTTCGAAGCCCACGACTTCAACGGCGTCCCCGTCGTGGACCCACAGCAACACCTGCTCGGCGTTCTGACCAAATTCGATCTGCTCAAGGCGTTTTGTTTCGACGAACAAGCCATGGTCCCACCCTACAACGAGATCATGGAACAGACCGCCGCTACGGTCATGACCCGCGATCCAGTCTGCGTCAGCCCGCAACTACCGCTCAGTCGGTTGTTGCAGAAACTGGTGGAGATGCGCACTAAAAGTCTGCCGGTGGTGGACGACGACCGGCTGGTCGGCATCATTGCCCGCGAAGATATCTTGAGGGCCTTGCGCCGCGCCACTGCCACTCACGAACTCCCCGCACGCAAGGAGCCGCGATCATGACTACCTTGCTCTACACCCATCCTGTCTGTCTGGAACATGATACCGGCTTCGGCCATCCGGAATGTCCGGCCCGCCTGACCGCGATTCTCGACGCCCTGAAGACCGCCCCATTCGCGGATCTGGAGTGGCGGGACGCGCCGCCCGCCACCATCGAGCAGTTGACCCGCATTCATCCCTTGAAGTACGTCGAGCGCGTTTTGGCCCGCATTCCCAAACAGGGCTATTACGCGATTGATGGCGACACCATCGTTTCGCCCCAGTCGGGCGAAGCGGCCCTGCGCGCGGCCGGCGCGGTGTGCGCGGCGGTGGATGCGGTCCTCGCCGGTGAAGCCGACAACGCCTTTTGCGCCATTCGCCCGCCCGGCCACCACGCCGAACCGAATCAGGCCATGGGTTTCTGCCTGTTCGGCAACGTCGCCCTCGGTGCCGCCCATGCCCGCGCCGTTCACGGGCTGGAACGGATCGCCGCCATCGATTTCGACGTGCATCACGGCAACGGCACCCAGGCGGCGTTCGAGCGCGACCCCTGCTATTTCTACATTTCCACCCACCAGAAACACCTTTATCCGGGAACCGGTCGTCGCGACGAGCGCGGCGTTGGCAACATCATCAACGTACCGCTGCCCCCGGGCAGCGGCTCGGACGAACTCCGCCAAGCCTGGCGACAGGAAATCGAGCCGGCGCTGCGCGCCTTCCAGCCGCAACTGATCCTGATCTCGGCGGGCTTCGACGCCCACTACCTCGATCCGTTGGCGGAACTCAATTTCAGCGAAGACGATTACGAGTGGCTGACTCAGGGGATTCTGGCGGTCGCGGCGGACTGCTGCTCGGGTCGGGTTGTCTCGGCGCTGGAAGGCGGCTACAACCTGTCGGCGCTGGCGGCCAGCACCGCGGTGCATGTCAAGGCGCTGATGGAAGCGCCGCGCGCGGTCTAGCGCTGCCCGGTCCGGCTGAAGGCGAGGCTGGACCGTGCCGACCGGTGGGGGAGTAGGGGGGATGATTAGCTCCCATGTTATACACTGAAGGCGTGGACAGTCCCCGTGACCGTGAGCCGCTCATGACACCCGAAGCCAAAGCGCGACTGATCATCGACTCCAAATTGTTGGAGGCCGGCTGGCAGGTGCAAGACTTCAAAAAAATTAATCTCGGCGCGGCGGTCGGCGTGGCTGTTCGGGAATATCCCACCGACACCGGACCCGCCGATTACGTCCTGTTCGTCTATCGGAAGCCGGTCGGAGTCATCGAGGCCAAGCCGGATGCCACCATCCTGACCTTCGTCGAAGACCAAACCGAGCGCTACGCCAGCAGCCGGCTCCAGTGGTGGGTCGAGGCGACGCCCTTGCCGTTTCTGTTCGAGAGCACGGGCCAGGTGATCCGCTTCACCGATGGCCGCGACCCGGCTCCGCGCTCGCGGGAAATTTTCCATTTCTTCCGACCGGAAACGCTGGCGAGCTGGCGGGCGCAGTCAAATTCCTTGCGGCGGCGGCTGGCCGAACGGATGCCTGCGCTGGATGCGCGCAACCTGCGGGAGTGCCAGATCCGGGCGGTCGGCGGATTGGAAACTTCGCTGGCGCTGAACAAACCTCGGGCGCTGGTACAGATGGCGACCGGCGCGGGCAAGACCTTCACCGCGATCACGGCGGTTTATCGCTTGCTCAAGTTCGGCGGCGCGAAGCGGGTGCTGTTTCTGGTGGATACCCGCAATCTCGGCAAGCAGGCCCATCAGGAATTCATGGCCTACGCGCCGCCGGACGATGGCCGCACCTTCACCGAGCTCTACAACGTCCAGCGGCTCGCCAGCTCGGCCATCGATCCGCACGCCCAAGTGTGCATCTCCACCATCCAGCGGATGTATTCGATTCTGAGCGGCGAACCCATCGACGATGCGGCGGAGGACATTTCGCTCAATGAGGTCCGGCAGACTTCCAGTCAGGAGAAGGTCGTCACGTACAACCCGACCATTCCAGTCGAGACCTTCGATTTCATCGTCATCGACGAGTGCCACCGCTCCATCTACAACGTGTGGAAGCAGGTGCTCGACTACTTCGATGCGTTTTTGATCGGCCTCACCGCCACGCCCGACAAGCGCACCTTCGGCTTCTTCAACGAAAACGTCGTCGCCGAGTATTCCTACGAGCAGTCGGTCGCCGATGGCGTCAACGTCGGCTATGACGTGTATGTGAT
>JAWOHQ010000075.1:0-4158 GCA_046485105.1 Candidatus Competibacteraceae bacterium
TCATTTGAAGAATGGGGATTCATAGTACTGTGAGGGACCCGTCTTGGGAAAGTGGTAAGGTATGGTTGAATCGACCGGGACTCATTCCCAACGCCCTCCAGTCGGCGACGACTCACCCCTAGCGAAACCATGAAGCCAAAATCGAACGACGACGCCAAACCGGCGCGCATCGCCACGCCGAAACGACGCACCGCGACGCCACGCACGGCGGCCGGCTTGCCTCCGCTCCCGCACATCGTCGCTCTGGGCGCTTCGGCCGGCGGTCTGGAAGCGCTGCAACAATTCTTTAAAAACACGGCTCCCGACAGCGGTATGGCCTTCGTGGTCATCCAGCACCTCTCGCCGGATTACAAGAGCATGATGGTGGAGTTGCTATCCAAGAATACCGCCATGCCGGTCAAGCGCGTCGAGGATGGCATGCCGGTGGCGCCGAATCAGGTCTACCTGATTCCCCCCAAGACTCAGATGACCCTGCTGCGCGGCAAGCTTCTGCTCGGCGAAATCGATCACAGCAAGGGACTGGTGCTCCCGATCGACATCTTTTTCAAGTCGCTGGCGGAAGACCAGGGGGAGCGCGCCATCGGCGTGGTGCTCTCCGGCACTGGCAGCGACGGCACCCGCGGCATCCGGGCCATCAAGGAAGCCGGGGGCATGGTGATGGTCCAGGAGGAAAGTTCGGCCAAGTTCAGCGGCATGCCCGGCAGCGCCATCGCGACCGGACTGGCGGATTTCGTGCTGCCGCCCGAGCGGATGCCGGAGGCCCTGCTGAAATATATCCAGCATCCCTATGTCCAGAAAGCGCCGGACCCATCGGGCGCGCTGGGGGCCGGCGAGAACCAGATCGAGCAATTGATCGCCCTGCTGCGCAAGGAAACCGGGGTGGATTTCAGTTTCTACAAGCCCAGCACCATCCTGCGTCGCATCGAGCGCCGCATGGGTATCGCCCAGATGATCACGATTGAGGAATACGTGCATCATCTCAGCCAGTCGCCCCAGGCGGTGAAGGCGCTCTACAAGGATTTGCTGATCAGCGTCACTCGATTTTTCCGCGACCCGGAGGCTTTCGAGATCCTGCGCCGAAAAGTGATTCCAGAACTTTTCGCTCAGGCCAGCGGCGATCAGTCCATCCGCATTTGGGTGGCGGGCTGCGCCACCGGTGAGGAAGCCTACTCAATCGCCATCCTCTGCGCCGAACAGATGGAGGACAGCAAAAAGAACCTGGATGTCAAAATCTTCGCCACCGATCTGGACAAGGAAGCGCTGGATCACGCCGGGCGCGGTGCCTATCCCGAAAGTATCGTGGTCGATTTACCGGACGAGAAGCTGCGCCGCTATTTCATCAAGGAAGGCAACAGCTACTACGTCCAGCGCAACATCCGACAAATGGTGGTGTTCGCCGCCCACAATATCCTGTCCGATCCACCGTTCACCAAGATCAACCTCGTCACCTGTCGCAACCTTCTGATTTATCTGCAACCCGTCCTCCAGCACCGGGTGATGACCTCGTTCGGTTTCGCCCTGTACCCGCGCGGATACTTGTTCCTGGGCTCCAGTGAAACCATCGGCGATTCGAGCGACTCGTTCGAAACCCTGAGTCTGAAGCATAAAGTGTTCCGCCATCGGGGCGACCTCCGCCCAGCCCTCTCGGAAAGTGTGGATCTGATGCCTCTGCAAGAGCGCATGTCGCGGCGCTCGGCGGAGCTGGCCCGACCGTACCGCGCCTCTCGCGCGTCCAATCGCGAACAGACCGTGGACCGGATCACCGCCAAGCTGCTGCGCGAGCATGTCCCCGCCTGCCTGGTGGTCGAGGAATCCGGAAAGCTGGTCTACACCTACGGTACGCCGGGCGACTTTCTGGCGCTGCCCGCCGGTCAGGCCACTCTGAACGCGCTGGAAATGCTGCCGCGCGCCCTGGCGCTGGTGTTGTCCAGCGCCATTCACAAAGCGCAACGCGACCACAAGACCCTGACTTACCGCGACATCCGCGTCCGCGGCCGCGACCGGATGCGCTCGATCGACATGACCGTGGAACCGTTCCGCGACGACGACAGCGACGCCCCGCTCTACCTGGTGTTTCTCACCGAAGCGCCGCTGGCGGCGACCGCCGAAGGCGAAGGCGAATCCCTCGATCTGGACGCCAAGGCGTCCCAGCGGATCAATGACCTGGAGCGCGAACTCCAGACCAACAAGGAAAACCTGCAGGCGGCCATCGAGGAGTTGGAGACCTCCAACGAAGAGCTTCAGGCGACCAATGAGGAACTGCTGGCCGCCAACGAGGAATTGCAGAGCACCAACGAGGAATTGCAATCGGTCAACGAAGAGCTGTACACGGTGAACGCCGAGTATCAGAACAAGATCACCGAATTGGCCGAACTCAACAACGACATGAACAACCTGCTGAGCAGCACCCAGATCGGCAAATTGTTCCTCGATCTGGATCTGCGCATCCGCAAGTTCACCCAGCCCATCACTCAGGAAATCGATCTGCTGCCGCACGACATCGGGCGGCCGGTCGGCGATTTCGCCCATCCTTTCATGCAGGCGATCCACCGCGATGCCATCAAGGTCGCCAAAACCCATAACGTCTTCGACCAGTTGCTGAAGAGCGCCACCGGTCGTTGGTACCTGCTGCGGCTGGTGCCCTATCGGACCCAGCATGGGGAAATATTCGGCGTGATCGCCGCCCTCATCGAAGTGACCGCGCTCAAGGAAAGCCAGTTAACCGCGCGCAAAGGCGAACTGGCCGCCGCCGTCACTCTGAACACACTGGTCGCTGGCGTGTGCGCGGTCAACGAGCAGGGCCGAATCATTCTGTTCAACGAGGCTTTCGACCAACGGCTCGGCGGCGCGAAATCACCGCTCAGCGGCACGCACTTCGCGGCCTTGCTCGCCGAACCGGGGCAAACGCCAGCGGACTGGCGTCAGGTTCGGAAAGACCTGCAATCGCCTGGCATCATCACGCTTTGGTCCAGCGATGGAACCAGTCATTCAGCCCGAATCCAGACCCGCGCCGCCGGCGAAACCACGATCTGGGTCGCAACCCTAATCGATTGAACTCCGGCGCACGCCAGCGGCGCGCTCATCACCGAACGCCGCTCTATCCCTGCCCGAGGAAGCCGATATGAAAGCCTTGCTCCGCATCGCGGCGGCCATCGATGCCCTCAACACGATGATCGGCCGCTGGATGACTTGGCTGATTCTGGCTTGCACCCTGATCAGCGCCCTCGCCGCCACCCTGCGCTACACGCTCGACTGGGGCTCCAACGCCCTGTTGGAAGCGCAATGGTTCCTGTTCGGACTGGTATTTTTGTTCTGCGCGGCCTGGACCCTGCGCGAGGGCGGGCATGTTCGCATCGACATCCTGTCCTCCCGGCTGCCGCCCGTGGTTCGGATCTGGATCGAAATTCTCGGAACCCTGCTGTTCCTGCTGCCGGTCTGCCTGCTGATCGCGGTCGATGCCTGGCACTACTTCCTGATCGCCTTCCAGACCCGCGAAGCCTCGCCGAATCCCGGCGGGCTGATCTGGTGGCCGCTCAAACTGGCGATTCCGGTCGCCTTCGGTCTACTCGGCCTGCAAGGTCTGTCCGAGATCATCAAGAACGCCGCCGTGCTGACCGGCGACCGGCCGTTGCCGGAATTTAAGACGGGACACTGAGATGACGGAGTTTCTGATCGCCAACCTGGCGCCGATCATGTTCTCGGCCCTGGTGCTGTTCCTCTTGATCGGCTACCCGGTGGCGTTCTCGCTGGCGGCGGTGGGCATGGCCTTCGGCCTGCTCGGCATTCACCTGGGCCTGTTGACCCCCAATCTGTTGCAGGCGCTTCCTGATCGGGTGTTTGGGATCATGAAGAACGAGATTCTGCTGGCCATTCCGTTCTTCACCTTTATGGGCTTGGTCCTGGAACGCAGCGGCATGGCCGAGGATCTGCTCGACACCATCGGCCAGTTGTTCGGCACAGTCCGGGGCGGACTGGCCTACGCGGTGATCCTGGTCGGCGCCCTGCTCGCCGCCACCACCGGCGTGGTCGCGGCCTCGGTGATCGCCATGGGGCTGATCTCGCTGCCGATCATGCTTCGCTACGGCTACGATCCGCGCCTCGCCTCCGGGGTGATCGCCGCTTCCGGAACCCTGGCGCAGATCATCCCGCCCTCGCTGG
>JAWOHQ010000078.1:0-6969 GCA_046485105.1 Candidatus Competibacteraceae bacterium
CCGACAATCCCATCGTGTACGCCAACCAGGCCTTCGAGGAGATTTCCGGCTACGCCCAGGACGAGATCATCGGCCGCAACTGCCGGGTCCTGCAAGGCGAGGACCGCGATCAGGAGGCGCTGAATACGATCCGCGCGGCGCTGCAAAAGCACGAACCCTGCATCGTGACCCTGCGCAACTACCGCAAGAACGGCGAACTGTTCCTCAACCGCCTGGCCATCCGCCCGCTGGTGGACCAGGAGGGCAAGGTGATCTATTACCTGGGCGTGCAGTACGACATCACCGATCAGGTCCGCGCGCGGGAAGCGATTGAAAAACTGCAATTTGATATTGAAAAAATGGCGGGCGGTTAACCCCCTACCTTCACTCCCTCAACCGAGAGACTATCCAGCATGGCCCTTCACTCTCCGAAATGCATCGGCGTCCTCACCAGCGGCGGCGACGCCCAGGGTATGAACGCGGCGGTGCGGGCGGTGGTCCGCACCGCGCTGCAGCAGGGCGTGACCGTCTACGCCATTTACGAAGGCTATCAGGGCATGGTGGACGGCGGCGACCGCATCCGAGCGCTGTCGTGGGACGACGTCGGCAGCATCCTGCACCGCGGCGGCACGGTCATCGGCACCGCCCGCTGCCCGGCGTTCCGCGAGCGGGACGGCCGGCGGCGCGCCGCGCGCAATCTATTGGAGCACGGTATCGACCGGCTGGTGATCATCGGCGGCGACGGCAGCCTGAGCGGCGCCAACGAGTTTCGCCACGAATGGCCAGACCTGGTGGCGGAACTGCTCTGTAACGGCGAGATCGACGAGCCGACCGCCCAACGGCATCCAGCGCTGATGATCGCCGGCCTGGTCGGGTCGATCGACAACGACATGGTCGGCACCGACATGACCATCGGCGCCGATTCCGCCCTGCACCGCATCGTCGAAGCCATCGACGCCATCAGCAGCACCGCCGCCAGCCACCAGCGCAGTTTCGTGGTGGAAGTCATGGGCCGGCGCTGCGGCTATTTGCCGCTGATGAGCGCCATCGCCGGCGGCGCCGACTATGTGCTCATCCCCGAGAGTCCGCCGCCCGACGGTTGGGAAGAACATATGTGCGAACTGCTGCGCCGGGATCGGGCCGCCGGCCGCCGCGACAGCATCGTCATCGTCGCCGAAGGCGCGCAGAACCGCGCGGGTCAACCCATCAGCGCCGACTACGTGCGTCAAGTCCTGGAAGAACGACTCGGCGAAGACACTCGGGTGACCATCCTCGGCCACGTGCAGCGCGGCGGCACACCCAGCGCTTTCGATCGCGGGATGAGTACGTTGCTGGGTTATGTCGCCGTCGAGGAGGTGTTGGCGGCCACGCCCGACAGCGAACCGCAAATGATCGGCATCCACCACAACCGCATCCAACGCGCCCCGCTGATGCAGTGCGTCGAGCAAACGCGCGCGGTCGCGCAAAAAATCGCCGCGCAGGATTACGCCGGAGCGATGGCGTTACGGGGCGGCAGCTTCACCGAGATGTTTGAGATGTTCAAGCGGCTGGCCGAGGCCAAGCCCAGCGTCACCCCACCCGCCCGACCCCGCCGGCTGGCGATCATTCACGCCGGCGGGCTGGCGCCGGGCATGAATCCCGCCGTGCGCGCCGCCGTGCGCCTCGGTCTGGACCGCGGCCATACGCTGTTGGGGGTACGCGGCAGCTTCCAGGGCCTGATCGATGGCCGGATCGAGGAACTCCGCTGGGGCGATGTCGAAGGCTGGACCGCGCTGGGCGGCGCCGAACTGGGCGCGAGCCGGCAAATTCCCACCGTCGAGCAACTGTACGCCGTGGGTCGCGCCCTGGAGACCCAGTGCATCGACGGCCTGCTGATCGTCGGCGGCTGGATGGCCTACCAAGCGGCGCATCTGCTGTACAGCGAGCGCGAGCGCTATCCCGCCTTCAAAATTCCGATGATTTGCCTGCCGGCCAGCATCGACAACAATCTGCCCGGCTCGGAGCTGAGCATCGGCGCCGACACCGCGCTCAACGTCATCGTCCAGGCGCTCGACCGCATCAAGCTATCGGCCATGGCGGCGCGGCGCTGCTTCGTGGTCGAGGTCATGGGCCGCTACTGCGGTTATCTGGCGCTGATGAGCGGGCTGGCCGGCGGCGCCGAGCGAGTCTACCTGCACGAAGAAGGCGTCACGCTCAAGAACCTACAAGCCGACGTGGAACATATGGTCGCCAGTTTCCAGGACGGCCGGCGGCTCTATCTGACCATCCGTAGCGAAAACGCCAACCCCCATTACACCACCGATTTCATGTGCGCGCTGTTCGAGGAAGAAGGCCGTCACCTGTTCGACGTGCGCCAAGCGGTGCTGGGCCACATCCAGCAGGGCGGCAACCCTTCGCCCTACGACCGCATCCTGGCGACCCGCCTGGCCGCGCACTGCATCGATTACCTGACCCAGGAACTGGAGCGCGGCTCGACGGAGAGCGCGATCATCGGCATGGTCGAGGGTAAGGTAAGCATCCTGCCCTTGAAACAGATGCCGGACCTGGTGGACTGGCGCCACCGGCGACCCAAGGAACAATGGTGGTTGAAACTGCGGCCGATCGTGCAGGCCATGGCGCAACAGCCGGGAGGTGGGGGCTGAGAGAGCGCTGGCAGCGCGCCAGGTAGAAGGTCGCCACGCAGTCTGCCCTTTTGCGGGTCTCCTCCCCCCGCGCACCCCGGATTCCCGATCATGACCACCCCGACGGAGATTGCCCGCTTCATCCAATTCTGGCGTGACAGCACCCTCAAGGAACGCAGCGGCGCGCACGGCCATTTCATCGCCTTGTGCCGGTTGCTGGGCCTCCCGCCTCCGACCGAGATCGACCCGCACGGCGAGTGGTTCGCCTTCGAAAAGGGTGCGAAGAAGACGGGGGGCGGCGACGGGTGGGCCGATGTCTGGCGGCGGCGCTGTTTCGCCTGGGAGTACAAGGGCAAACATAAAAGCCTGGTCGAGGCGTTGCGCCAGTTGCGGCAGTACGCCCTGGCTCTGGAAAACCCGTGCCTGCTGATCGTCTGTGATTTCGAGACCATCGAGATTCACACCAATTTCACCGATACGGTCAACGTCACCTACGTCATCACCCTGGACGATCTGGCGAATCCGACCAAGCTCGAGCTGCTGCGCTGGGCGTTTCTGGACCCGGAGCGGTTGCGCCCGGCGCGGACGCGGGAGGCGGTCACCCAAGTCGCCGCGACCTTGATGGGCGGTCTGGCGCAGCGGTTGCGCCAGCGGGGGCACGCCCCGCAGCCGGTCGCCCACTTCATGACCCGGCTATTGTTCTGCCTGTTCGCCGAGGATATCGGGCTGCTGCCCGACCGGCTGTTCGGGACCGTGGTGGCGGAAGCCCGGCAAACGCCGGCCGACTTTCCCGGTTTGGCCCAAGCCCTGTTTCACGCCATGCACCAGGGCGGGCGCTTCGGCGTGCAACGGATCGCCTGGTTCAACGGCGGGCTGTTCGACGACGACGCCTGTTTGCCCTTGACACGGGCCGATCTGGACACCCTGCATTCGGCGGCGGCGCTGGACTGGTCGGCGATCGAACCGGCGATTTTCGGCACCTTGTTCGAGCGCGGGTTGGACCCGGACAAACGCAGCCAGTTGGGCGCGCACTACACCGATGCGGCGTCGATCGACCGGCTGGTCGAGCCGGTCATCCGCGACCCGCTGCTGGCCGAATGGGCGGCGGTCAAGACGAAGCTGACCCAGTGGCTGGCGGCGCACAAACCCCAACGCGCCCGCGCGGAACAGGCGCTGCACGGCTTCCTGGAACGCTTGCGGACCTTCCGGGTGCTGGACCCAGCCTGCGGGTCGGGGAATTTCCTGTACGTAGCGCTGCGGACCCTGAAAGACCTCGAACATCAGGTGCTGCTGGAGGCGGAGGCGCTCGGTCTCCAGCGCGCCTTTCCCGCCGTCGGCCCGGAGTCCGTGCTGGGTATCGAGATCAACCCCTACGCCGCCGAACTGGCGCAACTGACGGTGTGGATCGGCGAGATTCAATGGATGCTGGGTCATGGCTACAGTCTGAACGAGCAGCCGATCCTCAAGCCGTTGCGGCAGATCGAAGGTCGAGATGCGCTGCTGGACGGTGACCAGGAGGCCATGTGGCCGGCGGCCGAGACCATCGTCGGTAATCCACCGTTTCTGGGCGACAAGAAACAGTTGGCGGAACTGGGCGATGAATATGCCGGACGGTTGCGGCGGGTCTATCAGGGGCGGGTGCCGGGCGGCGCGGATCTGGTCTGCTACTGGTTCGAGAAGGCGCGGGCGCAAATCGAAGTCGGACAGTCGCAACGGGCCGGACTGGTCGCGACGAATTCGATCCGCCAAAAGCGCAACCGGCCCGTCCTGGAACGCATCCGGGCCAGCGGCGTGATTTTCCACGCTTGGTCGGATCTGGAATGGGTCAACGAAGGCGCGGCGGTGCGGGTGTCGCTGGTGGGTTTCGGGAAAGAGTCCGGCCAGCCGGTCCTGCTTGATGGTCGACCCGTCGCCGCGATCCACGCCGACCTGACCGGCGCGAGCGAGACCGACGGCGCGCTGGATTTAACCCAGGCCCGCCCGTTGCCGGAAAACGCCGGTTGTTCGTTCTTCGGTCTGTGTCTGGCCGGGGCGTTCGCCGTGGATAGCGCCACCGCGCGCGATTGGCTGCGCCAACCGAACCCCCACGGCCGCCCCAACAGCGAGGTGTTGCGCCCGATTTGGAATGGCGTGGATATCACGCAGGGGTGGAAAGGCCGTTGGGTGATCGACTTCGGCGCCGATCTGAGCGAACGCGAAGCGGCATTGTACGAAGCGCCGTTCGCACACGTATCGGCCAACGTGAAGCCAGCGCGGATGAGCAACCGTGAGAAGTCACGCGTTGATTTTTGGTGGCGGCACGGTCGCCCCCGTCCCGAACTGCGCCGCAAGCTGGCCGGGTTAACGCGCTATCTCGCCACGCCGGAAACCGCCAAGCATCGGTTTTTCGTCTGGTTGCCGATCAGCGTCGCGCCGGAACACAAGTTGGTGGTGATTCCCCGCGAAGATGATGAAATCTTCGGCATCCTTTCCTCACGTTTTCATGTGCTGTGGGCCGTGGCAACCGGTGGCCGGTTGGGTGTCGGCAACGATCCGGTCTATAACTCCACACGCTGCTTCGAGACTTTCCCCTTTCCCGAGGGCTTGTCGCCGAACCGAACCCCCCTCACCCCAACCCCTCTCCCAGAGGGAGAGGGGCTTCATCCTCATGCGTCGGCCATCGCCGCCGCCGCCCGCTGTCTCAACGAATTGCGCGAACACTGGCTTCATCCCCCGGAATGGGTGGAACGGGTTCCCGAAATCACCCCGCTCCCTCTGGGAGAGGGGCCGGGAGTGAGGGTCTATCCCGACCGGCTGATTCCCCGGCCCGCCCACGCCGCCGAACTCAAGAAACGCACCTTGACCAACCTCTACAACCAGCGTCCGGCCTGGCTGGCGAACGCCCATCGCGCCCTGGATGAAGCGGTGGCGGCGGCGTATGGCTGGCCGGTGGATCTGTCGGATGAAGAGGTGCTGCGCCGGCTGCTGGCGCTGAATCGGGCGCGGGCGGCCGGCTGAGGACGCCATGATCTTTCAACATCAGGACTTTCGCCAAGCCCCTTAAATTCGTCATACCCGCGAAAGCGGGTATCCAACTCCTTTTCAAGGCGAGCAGCCGGCAGACTTTATCGATCCGGCTTTGCTCGCACCATGCCTCAGCCAACGGGTCGCATGGGGCTTTCGGGAAGTTGTTGGAGCAGGGCCAGCGTCTTTTCCAGAAAGAGCGCCGCTTCGCGGGGCGCGTGGTGGGCCAGGGCCGTCTGACTGGCCTGTTGATAATACTGACTGGCGCGGTCCGGGGCGCGTCCTTGTTCGAAGTGCCGGGCGAGCACGGCCGCGATGGAGTCGGTGCGTCCGGCATGGACGGTTTCCAGGTACTGACCCGCTCGCCGGTGCAGGAGGCAACGCCGGCCGGCGCTCAGTTGGTCGTAGATGACATCCTGATACAGAACGTGGCGAAAGGCGTAGCGGGTGGCGATGGTCTCGTCGGGCTCCAGACTGAGACCGGCCTCCCGCAATAGACCCTCCCGCCGCGCCAGGGCGGCGCAGCGCCGTTCCTGCCCGTCGCGGTTGCCGTCCAGCAGCGCCGCGACCTGGGCGGTGGTGAACTCGGCGCCCAACACGCTGGCGGCTTCCAGGGTTTGGTGCTCGTCGAGATGCAGGTCCGCCAGGCGTCTTTCGATCAGTTCGCGCGCCGTGATCGGGACGCTGCTGGCCAGGATATCAAGCTCGGCCGTCAATCGCCACGCACCGTCGACGGGCGCCAACAGTTGCCGGGCGAGCCATTGCTCGACCAGGGCATTCATCAGAAACGGTTGGCCGCCGGAACGCTGGTAGAGCACCGGCGCCAGCCGGGCGGCCAATCCGGCATCGGCAAAGCGAGCTCGCAGGTAGGCTTCAACCGCCGCCGGCTCCAGTTCCGTCAGAGGGATCAGGGCCACGCCGGGGCGGCGGCGCCATTCGTTGAATAACCCAGAGGCCAGTGGCTCGCCCACCCGGTTGACCTCGCCGTCGTCGGTGCGCCAAGTGGCGATCAGCAGCAGGCGCGCGGTACTGTGCCGCAGGGTCCAGGCATTCAGCCACTCCAGGGTCGACGGGTTGGCCCATTGCACGTCTTCCACGAGCAGGATGCCGGGTTCGCCGCGGGCCAGCACCTCCAGCGCCTCCGTGAGTTCGCGCAGCATCCGGGCGCTATCGGCGCCCTGGACCCGCTGCCGCAACGCGGCTTCCCCGCCGGGCCGGATCAAGGCTGGCAACTGAAGCAGCCATAACGGCGCATGGCGGTTGAGGACGGCGCCCAGCCGGGTGCGCCAGCGCCCGCGGGCCAAGGAACCCAGGGCATCGAGCAGGGCCAGATAGGGTTCGCCTGCGCCAGGCTGTTCGATGCATT
>JAWOHQ010000174.1:0-5182 GCA_046485105.1 Candidatus Competibacteraceae bacterium
GCTTGCGGGCCTGCAAGTGCCGCAATTCCTTGCGGACCACCGCCACCAGATGATCGGCGTCGTCCAGATAAAAATAGTTGTCGGCGCCCTCCTCCAACAGACGGGCCGGTTTGTGCTGCCGGCGATAATCGTCGTCCACCACCGCGATGAGAGGAATATCCTGCTTGGCCTCGGCCACCATCAAGCGGACCTCGGCGATGGTGGGCAGCTCCTCGCCCAAGCGTAGCAGGACCATATCCAGCGGTTGGTAGTCGATAACGCCGCGGGCGTCTTCAACCTGGTCGGTGTGAATGAGCTCGAGTTGATAACCGTCGCCGCGCAGCGTCTGCGTGATATGGTCGATATCGGATCGGGAACGATCCACGACGAGCAGGTTGATAACGGAAGGATCAGACACGGGTTCCAACCTCTGCTAATAGCGTGGCGCTGATGGAAAACGGGGTCAGGTCCGCGTCGCTACCCGACGGGGGTCTTGGCCGGTTGCCCCGGCTGTTCCCGCACCAACCGGGGGACCAGATAGCCTGGCAGCCGCTGGCGTACCCTTTTCATGATAGCCGATGCCTCGGGTTCCTTCACCTCGAAATGCGCCGCGCCGCGCACCCGGTCGAGCAGATGCAGGTAGTAAGGCAGAACCCGTGCGGCAAATAACGTCTCGCTGAGTTCGACCAGCGTCGTCGCCGAATCGTTGACTCCGCGCAGCAACACCGACTGGTTGAACAGGGTCACTCCAGCCGCCGCCAGCCGTTCCAATCCCCCGCGCACGCGGTCGTCGATCTCGCGGGGATGATTGGCGTGAACCACCAGCACTCGCCGCAGCCGAGTTTGAGTCAAGAGGTCCAGCAGTCCGTCGTCGACCCGTTCGGGCAGCACGATGGGCTGGCGGCTGTGAATGCGCAACCGTTCCAGATGGGGGATGCGGTCCAGCGCCGCCAGCAACGCGCCCAGCCGCTGGTCGGACAGAGACAGGGGATCACCGCCGCTTAGAATGACTTCGCGGAGGCTGGCGTCATCCGCCAGATAGGACAGGGCCGGCCGCCACTCGTCCACGCTGGCGCGGGATTCGGCGTAGGGAAATTCCCGACGGAAGCAATAACGGCAATGCACCGCGCAGGCACCGGTGACCAGGAGCAAGGCTCGACCGTGATATTTGTGCAGTACGCCCGCTGTCGCCGTCGCCGCGCGATCACCGACCGGATCGGTCAGAAAGTCCGGGGTCGACGCTGATTCCGCCCCCAGCGGCAGCACCTGCCGCAACAGGGGGTCGTCAGGATCACCCTTGACCATCCGTGCCACGAAACCGCGTGGCGCTCGCAGGGGAAAGCGGACCGCCGCCGCCCGCGCCTCCGGCAGCAGCGCCGGATCGAGTTCCAGGATCATCAGCAGTTCGGCCGGATCGGTGATGGCTTGGGCCAATTCCCGTTGCCAGGCCGAAATCTGACGCGCCGGCGTCTTTGCCGTTATCATAATTTCGTGGTTTTATCTCAAGCCTTCAATTAAGGGCGGGTTTTATGGCGAACTATAGTACCAACGAATTCAAGAGCGGCCTGAAGATCATGCTGGACGGCGATCCCTGGGCCATCGTCGAAAACGAATTTGTCAAACCTGGTAAGGGTCAGGCGTTCAACCGGGTCAAGGTGCGCAACCTGAAGACCAGTCGGGTCATCGAGCGGACCTTCAAATCGGGCGACACCGTGGAAGGCGCCGATGTGGTCGATGTGGAATTGCAGTATCTCTACAACGACGGTGAGTACTGGCACTTCATGGACCCGCAAAGCTACGAACAGTTGACCGCCGACGCGACCGCCGTGGGCGACATCGCCAAGTGGCTGAAGGAAGAAGCCATCTGTCAGGTGACCCTGTGGAACGGCGTCCCGCTGAGCGTGGCGGCGCCCAATTTCGTGGTCATGACCATCGTCGAGACCGATCCCGGCGTGCGCGGCGATACCTCGGGCGGTGGCGGCAAGCCCGCGACCCTGGAAACCGGCGCGGTGGTGCGGGTGCCGCTGTTCGTGCAGAACGGTGAGGTGATCAAGGTCGATACCCGCACCGGCGAGTACGTCTCGCGGGTCAAGGAATAGCGCGCGCGGCGGCGCGACTATTGGTGGCTTCGCCCGCCTGGCGACCCAGCGCCGATCTGGCGATCCTGCGGCTGCGGGCGGAATTGCTAAAACGCATCCGCGCCTTCTTTGCGGTGCGCGGGGTGCTGGAGGTGGAAACTCCGGTGCTGTCAGCGGCGGCGGTCACGCAGCCTCATCTGGCCAGTTTCGCCACTCCGTATTCGGGACCGGGATCGCGCTACGGTCAGACGCTCTATCTGCACACTTCGCCGGAATTTCCGATGAAGCGGCTGCTGGCGGCGGGCAGCGGCTGCATCTACCAGATCGCGCGGGTGTTCCGCGACGGCGAGGCGGGCCGCCGCCACAATCCCGAGTTCACCCTGTTGGAATGGTATCGCGTCGGCTTCGACGCCGATCGATTGATGGACGAGGTGGCGGAACTGGTGACCAAGTTGCTGTCCGGGCGGCTGACGCTGAAGGAGCCGGAACGGCTGAGCTATCGAGAGCTATTTCAGCGCCATCTGGATCTGGACCCGCATCGAACGAGCGTGGCGGAACTGGCGGTTTGCGCGGCGCATCACGCTGTGCCCATTCCGCCGGGGATGCCGGCGGACGATACCGACCCGTGGCTGGATCTGCTGCTGACGCATTGGATCGAGCCGCGCCTCGGCCAAGGGCGACTGACCTTCATCTACGACTATCCCGCTTCGCAGGCGGCGCTGGCGCGGCTGCGGCCGGGCGATCCGCCGGTCGGCGAGCGCTTCGAGTTGTATCTGAACGGTCTCGAACTGGCCAATGGCTTTCACGAACTGGGCGATGCGGACGAACAGCGCCGCCGCTTCGAGGCGGAAAACGTGGCCCGCCGGGCGCGGGGATTGCCGGTCATGCCGCTCGACGAGTCTTTGCTCGACGCCCTGGCGGCGGGATTGCCGGACTGCGCCGGGGTGGCGCTAGGCTTTGATCGACTGGTCATGCTGGCGGCGGGAAAGGACACGATCCAGGAGGTGATGGCTTTTCCCCTGGAGCGCGCCTGAGGCGGCGTTCAAGCGACCGGCGGGGCGACCTTGCCCAACCGTTGCCCCATCCGCACCACGGTTCCCGCTTGAATCCCGGACTCCCAACGCGCGACTCCCGGACCAAACAGCAGGATCACCGTGGAGCCCATGTTGAAGCGCCCGAGTTCCGCGCCTTTGTCGAGCCGCACCGCGCCATCCCCTTGCGGTGGGTAATTCCAGTGGCGGAGGGTTTTCCCGAGCGGCGGGGTGATCGTCCCGGCCCAGACCGTTGCGATGGACGCGACGTTGATCGCGCCCACCAACACCAGCGCCATGGGTCCCACCGGGGTCTCGAATAGAGTGATCACGCGCTCGTTGCGAGCGAACAAATTCGCCCTCATTCGCGTGGTCAGCGGCGAAACGCTGAATAATTTGCCGGGAACATGCACCATTTCCCGCAATTGGCCGGCCAACGGCAGGTGAATGCGGTGGTAATCGCGCGGCGACAGATACAGCGTGGCGAACCCGCCCCCCAGGAAGGGTTGCGCCCGTTCCGGGTCGCCGCCCAGCAGCGCCGTAAGCGAAAAGCCGCGGCCTTTGGCCTGTAGTAGGGTATCGGCCTGCGCGATCCCGATCTGGCTGATCGCGCCATCCACCGGACAGCAGACCACCCGATCACCCGGCGCCAGCGGCCGGACTCCCGACTTCAGCGCCCGGGTGAAGAAGGCGTTGAAATCCGCATAGGCGCGCGGGTCTGAAGCCAACGCCTCGTCCAGATTCACCCGAAAATGACGGGCGAAAGCGCGGATCAGCGCATCCTTGACCCAAGGCGTCCGTAACCGGGCCACCCGGTAGGTCAGCCGCGTCAGCAGCCGTTGCGGCAGCAGGGCTTGCGCCCCATAGCGCAACCGGTCGCCCCAGGGCGCGGCGGCGGTTTTGGTCGTGACCTCACCCGTTTTGGGCTGTCCTATCATGGCATGGCCACCGCGCGGATCTTCAGGAAATCCTCCACCAGTCGTTCGGGCGTCTGCGGCGGGGTGAAAATGGCGCGTGGCCGGCCATCCGGGTCGATCAGGATGATCGTGGAGGAATGATCCACCAGGTAGTACCCTGAATCCTCCTGCTCCGCTCCACGCTGGTAAAACACATGCAGCGCCTGGGTCAGCCGGTCCAATTCCTCCGGCGCGCCGGTCACCCCCTGAAATTCGGGGTTGAAATAGGTCACATAGTCGCGCAACCGCTCCGGCGTATCGCGTTGCGGGTCCACCGACACGAAGATGTAAGCCGTGTTCTCCGCGGCATTTTGCCCGACCAGAAGCTGCCGCACGCGGTTCAGCTCGGACAGCGTGATCGGGCAGACATCCGGGCAGAAGCTGTAGCCGAAATACAGAAAGGTCCAGCGGTCGCGAAAGTTTTCGCGGGTGAACGGCCGCCCGCTATGATGAATGAGTTGAAAGTCGTCGAGCGGTTGCGGGGCCGGCAGATATATACCCGCGATCTCCGGCGGCGGCGCGGGCGGGCGAGGCAACAACCACTGGCTCGCCAACAACCCCACGCCCAACGCCAGTAGGCCCGCAAGACCCAAGATCCCGGTTTTTGCGTTACGTGTCATGCTTGCTCGAACTCCTGTTGCCGATGCGTTGGCTTTTTAGGTACGGGCGCGGCCGGTCGGTTCGGCGGCCGGCGAGCGCCAGGTTTTTCCTGCCGGGGAGCATATCCGCCCCACCGGTGAAACGGTAGAATTTTCCCGACAGCGACCGCTTCGACGATGATGATACCGGTTTCCCCTCCACGACCACGAATCCCGATGAGCGACCACGACGACGTTTTGCCCTATCTGCATACGATCCGCGACCTGATCCGCTGGGGCGCCAGCCGCATGAGCGAGGCCGGCCTGCATTTCGGTCACGGCACCGACAACGCCCTCGACGAAGCGGCGGCGCTGGTGCTGCACGCACTGCACCTGCCGCCGGATTTACACGCCGAGTACCTGCAAGCCCAACTGACGCCGCCCGAAAAACAGGCGGCGTTCCATCTGCTGGAACGGCGCATCGTCGAGCGCAAGCCGGCCGCCTACCTGACCCAGCGCGCCTGGTTCATGGGTCTGCCGTTCCAGGTGGACGAGCGGGT
>JAWOHQ010000269.1:0-4785 GCA_046485105.1 Candidatus Competibacteraceae bacterium
TCGCTCTGGGTTTCCGCCAGCAGAATGCCGTCGGTCATCAGCTTGACCACCGTATCCGGCCCGATCCGGTCGGAGAAGCGCACCTTGTAGCCGACCTGGCCGCCGACTGTCGCGCCCAGCTCCGCCGCGATCCGGGTCGCCACCGAGCGGGCGGCGATCCGGCGCGGCTGGGTATGGCCGATCAAGCCAGCGGCTCCCAATCCCAGCGACAGGCAGATTTTCGGCAATTGTGTGGTCTTGCCGGACCCGGTTTCGCCGCACAGCACGATGACCTGATGCGCGTGGATCGCGGCGGCGATGGCCTCGCGATGGGCGTTGATCGGCAGGCTGTCATCGAAGGTCGGGGCCGGCAGCACGGCGCGGCGTTCGCCCAACCGGACGGCGGCGGCTTCCACTGCGGCGGTCAATTGCTCCAGACCACGCTCGATGGATTGACCTTCGCGCCAGCGGCGGCGCAGGCCATGCAAGCGCCGTGTGAGGGTGGCGCGGTCGCGGATCGGGCAATCGGCCAGCCGGGCTTGCAGGGCGCTCAGCACGGGTTCCACGGGAGGTTCGTTTTGGATTGGGTTCATTGTCTCAAATCCGTGTAAGCACCCGGAAAATATGCTTGCGGAATGTAATGCTTTCGCGTAATTTTTGCGGCGGGTGGAGGTCGAGAACCCCCAATACCCAGCGTCGGGCTCCCGGATGCCGACCACCTGTTTTTTTGGGTATCGGCGGAACAGCCCGGCAGGAAAAATTTTGGCATTGAGGTCTGGCGTTAATGAGTACAGGTACTGTGAAATGGTTTGACGAAGCCAAGGGTTTCGGTTTCATCGCTCCCGAAGACGGCAGCAGTGACGTATTCGTTCACTATTCGGTCATCGAGGGCAAGGGATTCCGAACCCTGGCGGAAAACCAGAAAGTCGAGTTCGAGGTTAAAGTCGGCCCCAAGGGTCCGCAAGCCACGATGGTCAAGAAATTCGCGGCGGCAACCTAACAATCAACCACCTAAATCCATCAAACGACAAAGCCCCGCTCCCCGCGGGGCTTTGTCGTTTCCCGGCCATCATTAGCCCAACGACTTGGCCCGGCTCCGCTATAATGCCGCGCCCGCCTCAGCCCGACAGAACCGAACCGTGATTGAAAAACTGCGCAACATCGCCATTATCGCCCACGTGGACCACGGCAAGACCACGCTGGTGGACAAACTGCTGCAACAAGCCGGCACGTTCGGCGACCGGGTCGCACCGGTGGAACGGGTCATGGATTCCAATGACCTGGAAAAAGAGCGCGGCATCACCATTCTCGCCAAAAATACCGCCCTCTACTGGCGCGACTACCACATCAACATCGTTGACACCCCAGGCCACGCCGATTTTGGCGGCGAGGTCGAGCGGGTGCTGTCGATGGTCGATTCGGTGCTGTTGCTGGTGGACGCGGTGGATGGCCCCATGCCACAGACCCGCTTCGTCACTCAGAAAGCCTTCGCCATGGGCTTTCGGCCGATCGTCGTCATCAACAAGATCGACCGCCCCGGGGCCCGGCCGCATTGGGTGCAGGATCGCACCTTCGATCTGTTCGACCGACTGGGCGCGACCGACGAGCAACTGGATTTCCCGGTGATCTACGCGTCGGCGCTGCACGGCTACGCGGGGCTGGAGGAAACCGTGCGCTCCGGCGACATGACCCCGCTGTTCGAAACCATCATCCAGCATGTATCGCCGCCGCAAGTCGATCCCGAGGGTCCCTTTCAATTACAGGTCAGCTCGCTGGACTACAACAGCTATGTCGGGGTGATCGGCATCGGCCGCATTCGCCGGGGCCGGATCAAAACCAACACCCCGGTCGTCATCCTCGACCGGCACGGCAACCGCCGCAACGGGCGCATCCTGCAAATCCTGGGCTTTCAGGGCCTGGAACGCATCGAGTTTCCTGAGGCCGCCGCCGGCGACATCATCGCCTTCACCGGGGTGGATGGACTGGGCATTTCCGACGTGCTCTGCGATCCCGGCACGGTCGAATCCCTGCCCCCGCTCAAGGTCGACGAACCGACCATGAGCATGACCTTCCAGGTCAACACCTCGTCCTTCGCCGGGCGCGAGGGAAAGTATGTCACCAGCCGCCAGATTCGCGAACGGTTGTATCGGGAATTGATACACAACGTGGCGTTGCGCATTGAAGACAGCGACGACCCGGACAAATTTCAGGTGTCCGGGCGCGGCGAACTGCATCTGTCGATCCTGATCGAGAACATGCGTCGCGAGGGCTACGAACTGGCGGTCTCGCGCCCGGAAGTGATCGTGCGCGAGATCGACGGCGAATCCTGCGAACCCTACGAGCAGCTCACCGTGGACGTGGAGGAGCAGCATCAGGGCACGATCATGGAAAAGCTCGGCGAACGGCGCGGCGAGTTGCTGGACATGCAGCCCGACGGCAAGGGCCGGGTCCGGCTGGACTATCGGATTCCAGCGCGCGGCCTGATCGGCTTCCAGACCGAATTCCTGACCGCCACCTCCGGCACCGGCCTGATCTACCATGTCTTCGACCGGTACGGGCCGGTGAAAAAAGGGGCCATCGGCGCGCGGAACAACGGGGTGCTGATCGCCAACGCCACCGGCAAGGCGCTGGCCTACGCGCTGTTCAATCTCCAGGAGCGCGGGCGACTGATGGTCGGTCCCGGCGACGAGGTCTACGAGGGCATGATCGTCGGCATCCATTCCCGCGACAACGATCTGGTGGTCAACCCGCTCAAGGCCAAGCAACTCACCAACATCCGCGCCGCCGGCTCGGACGAAAACATCCTGCTGGTTCCGCCGGTGCGGATGAGCCTGGAACAGGCGCTGGAGTTCATCGACGACGACGAGTTGGTCGAGGTCACCCCCAAGACCATCCGCGTGCGCAAGAAGCTGCTGCTGGAGCACGAACGCAAGCGCGCGGCGCGTTCGAGCGGCGGCTGAGAGTCTGAGAGACCGTAACAAAATCCCCTTGGATAAGGAGGAGAATTTCCACAAACCGCATGGGACCGCTATATAGCGTTACGATCTGATCGTCGGTGCTGCGCGCCACCTGAAAGTGTTTCTCGGTTCGTGGGGACTCGGAAGCCCGGGGTGCGCGGAGTCTCGACTCGAAACCCATGTCGGCGCGCATGGGCCTCGAAGAGCGTGATCTTGTAGGCCAGTCCCTCCGGCATGCCGAGGTCCGACCAGCGATGACGGTCGGCCCATTCGGCGGGTCCGCGCACCAGTGGCCAGCCGGCGACAGCGAGATGCAGCGACAACGTGGAGCGCAACGGCCAACGCAACCTCTCGTCGTCCGCCGCAGACTCATCGGCCGGCGGGTCTTCGCGCCAGCGCAGCCGCTCTCCGTCGCGTTCGGCGGTGATTATCGGCCCCTTTTGGTCCGCCAGACGCAGCATCATTTGCCCCGGATGGGATTCCAGCCGGTAGTCCGGATCGGCGCGATACCGGCCGAGGCTTAGCCCCCGCTTCCAGTTCATGACCCAAAATCTGCGTCGCAGATAGAACCGCACCGCGGGTTGCCAGAGCCAGTCCGTATCGAGCCGCAGACCGCGCAGGTCGAGTGCGGCGACCACTTGCTCCAGCGCATCCATGACCTGGCCGGCATGACCGCGCCGCCGTTGCTCGGCAAACAGGTACAGACTGGCGATCTCGAGCAACGGCCGGTTCCAGCCAGTGTCCTGGAGCATCGCCGCGACCGTGCCGACCGGTTCGCCGTCCGCGATGATCCAAAACGGGCGATAAAGCGTCATGCCGATGGGATCTTCGACCTGTTCTCCAGCCGTCAGGCCACGCCGCGCCCAATTCTCGATCGCTGGGTCCGAGAGCGCGCGCGGGTCCGGATGCTCTGGGAACCGATACTCCAGGAAGCTGCACAACTCGCAGGCGCGCCAGAGCCGACGCTCGTCGGGAGATTCGAGGTTTAAGGGCCGCAACAGCGGCAACCGGGCAAGACAGGACAGGTCTTCGGACGTTGATGATCGGTCCATCTCCGACTCCAGGTTCAACTTCATCCATCCTTCAACCTTCAACCTTCATCCTTCATCCGCTCACCTGCGGCGTCACCTCGATCCGGCTCTGCCCGCCGGACTGCCGCCGCACCTGAATCTGCACCCCGATCCGCTCGGTCATGTCCTGGACGTGGGAGATGACGCCCACCTTGCGGCCCTGGGCCTGTAAGTTGTCCAGCGCATCCATCGCCACCCGCAGGGTGTCGGCGTCGAGACTGCCGAAGCCTTCGTCGATGAACAGCGACTCCACCCGCACCCGGTTGGAGGACAGCGAGGCCAGGCCCAGCGCCAGGGCCAGCGAGACCAGGAAGGATTCGCCGCCGGACAGGGAATGCACCGAGCGGATTTCGTCGCCCATGTCCTGATCCACCACCATCAGGGCCAGGGTGTCCTTGACCCGCTCCAGCCGGTAGCGGCGGGACAGGTCGTTTAGATGGCGATTGGCGTAGCCGAGCAGCACGTCGAGGGTGAATTGCTGGGCGTGGTTGCGGAATTTCTTGCCGTCGGCGGAGCCGATCAAGTCGTTCAACTGCCCCCACAGGCGGGTTTTCGCCTCCTGCCGGAGAAGGTCGGCGTGCAGGGACGCGGTTTTGGCGCGGCGTTCATCATCCTGGCGCACGTTGAGTTCGGCTTCCGTGGCCCGGCTCCGCGCCGCGGTTAAATCCGCCAGGATCTTTTGCTGCGCGTCCCGCACGGTTGCCACGGAGTCCAGATTAGCGATGGCGAGCATCACGCGCTTCTCCGGCCAGTGGCCGGCCAGCATCGCGATTGCGCGC
>JAWOHQ010000275.1:0-5163 GCA_046485105.1 Candidatus Competibacteraceae bacterium
CAGCTCGACCCCCGTGGCCTCGAATGCATCCTGCATCGCCACGATGCAGGCCTTGAGGTTGAGCGTGTCGATGACCGGGAAGCCTTGGATAATGAACTGACGAGGAACCGCCGGGAAATACCCATGAGCCTGCTTTGGTGGATCTGGCGCTTGGCGGAACAGGCGCAGGCCAAGCCCGGCGCCGCGGCGGCCAACCGGCTCATTGACGAGATTTTAAGAAGCGCAAGGTGGAAAGTGCAAAGCCGCCACTGCCGAGGGGTGTGAGGGTGGCTGGATGGCCTGGCCTTTCCCTGGAGAGGGAAATTCCGCAACGCTCATCGGGTTGCCCTAAGACCATCTCTGGCGAGTTCGCCAGACTGCACCTGGATCATCGCCTCATGCCTCCCATTTCCCCCTCCCTCGATCCGGTCAAAGCCTGGCTGGCGGCGCTGGTGCGCGGCGCGGAACTGGGGCCGATGCCGGACGAGGCCGCGCTGCTGGCGACCGCCCGGACCGAGGGGGTTCTGGCCCTGAGCCACGACCGGCTGCGCCGCTCTCCCGTCTGGACGCGGTATCCAGAGACGCTGCGCGCGGCGCTGACCCGGCACGCCTGCCAGGAAGTCGCCGTGGACATGGCGCGCGCGGCGGAACTGCGGGAAGTACTGGCGGCGCTGGCGCGGGAGGGGCTGGCGGTGCTGCTGCTCAAGGGCGCGGCGCTGGCCCATACCCTGTATCCCGAGCCCCATCTGCGCGAGCGCTGCGACACGGATGTGCTGCTCCCGTCGCGGGAGGAGGCCGAGCGCGCCTGGCGGGTGCTCCAGACTCTGGGCTACCAACGACCGAACGCCATCTCCGGCGATCTGATCAGCCACGAACTCGGCTGTTATAAAACCGGCCCCGGTGGGCTGACCTTTGCCCTGGATGTCCATTGGCGGTTGAGTAATAACGCGCTGTTCGCCGAGCGCTTCACTTTCGCCGAGCTGGCGGCGGCGGCCGTCCCCATCCCGGCGCTGGGACCGGACGCCCGTGGTCTGGGGGTGGTGCATGCGCTGCTGCTGGCCTGCACGCACCGGATCGGCCATTTGCCGGATGGTAGCGCGGACCGGTTGATCTGGCTGAACGACATCGATCGACTGGCGCGGTGCTTCACCGAGGAGCACTGGCGACCCTTCACGGCGCTGGCGGAGGAACGAGGCGTGTGTGGCCCCGCCCTCGACGGCTTGCGCGCCGCCCAGGCGTGGCTGGCGACGATGGCGCCCGAGGCGGTTCTGCGCCGGCTGCGGGCCGGCGCCGACCGTGAGCGCTTTGATCCCCGCCAGGCCCGCTCGCGGTGGCGCTTTGCCTGGTGGATTTTCCGCAGCCTGCCTTCCACCGCCGCGCGTCTGCGCTGGCTCGGCCAGCACCTGTTCCCGGAGGCCGATTACCTGCGCCGCAAATACGATTTTCAGCATCCGGGGTGGTTGCCGTGGTTCTATGGCGTGCGCTTCGCGCGCGGCATCGGCAAGTTGCTGCGGCAAAACCGCTGACGGGACGGTCGTGGCCCGTGGGGGAAGCGAGCGGTGCGCTGCCCCGTCCGCCGGGGCGACGCCTTGCGCCTTGCGCCTTCCCCGACGGGCGCTCAAGCGGACCGGGGGGCGGGCGTCGCCACTTGTTCCAGGATCGCCAGCAGCTCCCGCGCCCGCGCGGTCCGGTCGTACCGGGGGGCGGCCGCAAGGCATCGGGTCCGCAGGCGCTCGTACAGCGCCCGATCCCGCGCCAGCCGGAGCACTCCTTCGCACAGCGCCCCGACGTTCTCCGGCTCGAACGCCAGCCCCACGCCCTCGCGCTCCACGATCCCGGCCGACTCGCCGGCCACGCCGTGCAGCACCGGAATACCCATGCCCATGCCCTCGAACAGCTTGGAGGGAATCACTTGGGTGAAGTTGTCCGCCTTGCGCAAATGGATGATCGACACATCCAGCAACGACCAGTAGCGCGGCACGTCCTCCTTGGGCACGGTGTCCAGAAACAGCACGTTGTCCAGCCCCATCGTTTCGGCGGTCTTTTTCAACAATTCCTTGCGGGCGCCGTCCCCGAGCAACACCAACCGCACGTCCGCACCCTCCGGCAGCGCCCGGATGCGCGCCGCGGCGTCCAGCACCGTCTCCAGGGCATGGGCCATGCCGTGGGTGCCGATGTAGCCGGCGACGAATTTTCCGGTCAGCCCGAAACGGTCCGCCAGTTCCGGATCCCGTTCCAGGGGTTGGAAGCGGCTGAGGTCCACGCCGTTGGTCACCACGACGATTTTTTCCGGAGCGATGCCACGTGCGATCAGGTTGCGGCGAAACGATTCCGTCACCGCGACCACGACCGCCGCCCGACGGTACAGAAACCGCTCCAGGCGCTCCAGCAGCCGGATCGCCACTGAGTCGCGCATCGCCCCCACGGTCTTGATCGACTCCGGCCACAGATCGCGCAGTTCGAACACAAAGGGCCGCCAGCGAAATACCGACAACATCCAGGCGGCGCAGTTGGTGAAGAATTGCGGCGAAGTACCGACGATCACGTCGGGCCGGCGCTGGAACAAGCCGGCCAGAAAGCCGGCCACCATGAACGACAGATAATCGAGGGTGCGTTTGACGACGCCCTGGTTGGCCGCGATGTAGGTCCACACCCGGACGACCTCGATACCCGCCATCGTCTCGCGCTGCCACAGCCGGTTGCGGTATCCCGGAAAAAGCCGCCCCTTGGGGAAGTTGGGCGCGCCGGTGATCACCGTGACCCGATGGCCGGCCCGCACCCACTCGCGGCAGTGCTCGAAGGTGCGCGAGGCGGGGGCGTTGACTTCGGGCGGGAAATTGTCGGTCAGAAACAGGATGTGCATGTCAGAAAGGCCAAAGGTTAAAGGCTTTACCATTGAATCAATAACTGTATTTCGGGACCGGCGCAGGGAATCTCCAGGCAGACATTCGCTGCGCTGACGCCGAAGCGGGGATGCCAAGTCGAGGGGGTAAGTCGGGCGCCGCCGCTGTTTTCGACGTTCCAGCACGAGCGCCGGCCGTCGGGTAGCTCCAGCCAGCCGTTCGCCGCGCCGCCCAGGCCGGCGCGAATCGCGGGATGCAGGTGCAATCGGGCGATGGCTTCCCCGCAGCAACCGTCCAGCCGGTCTTCGACGCGCAGGCTCGTCGGACTCAGGGTCCAGCGCCGCCAGTGGGTGACCCGGCCCGGCAAGCGCTGGTAGCCGTCGTGCGCGCATTCGACCCAAAAACCGTCGGCCGTTTCGCCCCAGCGCAGGTTCAGCGGCCGGGCGCGCCGGGCGACCCGGAACCCGCCCCAAACTTCCGAGGAATCCTGGCCGTCGACCGTCACGGCGTTGTGCGCCGCCGTGCCGCGCTGGCGCTGGCGCTCGGGACTGGTTCCATAACAGGACGTGCCGGAGTTCACCGCGATCCGCTGGCCGAACAGCGAAAGCTCGAAGCTGAGCGTGTCGGCGTGAGCGTGGCCGGGCAGGTAATCGGGACCCACGGGGCCGACGTCGAGGATCAGTACGGCGGGACCGGCTTGGAGTCGGAGATAGCCGCTGTCCGGGAGCCGCGTGAGGGGTGGGGTTAAAGGCGCAAGGCCAAAGGCGAAAGGAACACCCAGCCGTCCAGCGTAATCCGCCAATTCCGCCAAGGTCGGGGCGATGCCGAAAGCCGCGTCGTTGAAAAACGCGATGCCGCCGTCGGGATGGGTCATCGCCCGCAGCCAGCCCGGCATCGTTTGGGCGACGCGCCGCCAGTCGGCGACGGGTAGCGAACCACCCCGGCGCCGCGCGCCACCCCTCCTTAGCCAAGGAGGGGCAGAGCTGGGTTCCCGTCGCCCGCCAGCGGAAGAGGGGGCGGCAGAGGCTGCCAGGTTCAGCAAATCCAGTATGTCGTCGAGAATAATGGCGTGATACATCGGGCTGCGCTCGAAGTGGCCGCCATCGGGAAGGATTTGCTCCGGCAACTGGCGGTCGAGGACGCGCAGGCCGGCGATCAGCCAGCGTTCGGCTTCGGGGCCGGCGAAGAACAGACCGGCATGGACCAGGGCCTTGGCGTTGGCGAACAGGTGGTTGCCCAGCAGATGGCGCTCCAGGCGGCGGGCGAGGTAACGAACCTGGATCGCCAGGCTGTGCAGCCAGGCTGGTTCCAGGGGATTTCCTGCCCGCGCCCACTGGATCCAGTTGACGATGCGCAGCGACAGCGGATACGGCTCCCAGCCGTTGCCGTGGCCGGGCGGATTGTCGGCGATCCAGCGGGCGATCAGGGCGCGCTGCCAGTCCCGGCGTTCCGCCGCGCCCGCGGCGTTGAGATCGTCGAAGTAGTGCAGGTTGTACAACCAGAGTTTGTCCCAGTCCGGCCGGTTCCAGTCGCCGGGAGCCGCGAGGGTGCGGGTTTGGTCGAGGAAACGGAAGGTGGCGGGACCCAACAGGCACGGTTCGCCGGCCGGCGGGCTGATCCAAGGACCCACGACCGGGCGTAACGGCGGCGCGGGCCGCGAATCGGGACGCGGCCGGTACAGCCGGAACCACAGCCGGCCGTAGAACTGCACCGGGCGCAGATGGCGCAGGGTGTGGAAATAGCGCAATACAGCGATCCTGCCGCGATCGACGAAATTCCCCTCCTTGGACAAGGAGGGGTGGCGCGGAGCGCCGGGGTGGTGGGACACAGCGACTCCCTGGGTAAACCGCTCAGGCCAGTTCGATGGCTACCCTCCATCACAATCCGTAAGTTTAGCAAGGAAAAGCTGGGTATTGGCGCCCTGATCGACTTTGGTTCCATCACCGATAAAATGGCTGAGTTCATGCGCGCCTGCGTAATGGCGCACTTGAATATCATTATTTCCGGTGGTACCGGCTCGGGTAAAACCACCCTGCTCAATGTGATGTCTGGTTTCATTCCGGAAACGGAGCGGATTGTTACCATCGAGGATGCCGCTGAGTTGCAGCTGCAACAGGACCATGTTCTCCGGATGGAAACCAAGCCGGCAAATGTGGATGGCCGCGGTGCAGTGACCATCCGTGACCTGGTGCGTAACTCCCTGCGCATGCGACCTGACCGCATCGTGGTTGGCGAAGTGCGTGGCGGCGAGGCGCTGGACATGCTGCAGGCCATGAACACCGGCCATGATGGGTCGCTCACGACCTTGCATTCCAACTCTCCGCGTGATGCGATTGCGCGG
>JAWOHQ010000384.1:0-13904 GCA_046485105.1 Candidatus Competibacteraceae bacterium
CCGCTTCAGATCCTTGAGGATTCCGCTCGGATCGACGGTCACGGGATAGCGCATCAACAGGTTGCCCAGGGGATCCACCAGATAAATCCATTCGCCCGCCTGGCCTGGAACCGGAAACACGGCATTCAAGCGGTTCTGGGTCGCGGCGTCGGTCGCGCCCACGGCCATCTCCGCGTGTTCCGCCGCCAACCACTGGCGCAGTTCGTCCGTCGGCGATCCATCCAGCAGCACCAGAGTCTTCACCCGCTCCAAATCCCGGCCCAGCGCCAGTCGGACCTGGCGCATGTCATACAGGGCGGTCTGGCAAGGCGCGGGGCATTCCGCGGCCGAGGCGGCGTGAATCAGCACCCAGAAACCCTGGAACGCCGCCACATTTAAAGACTGGCCTTCCGGGGATGTAAAACGCAGGTCTTCGAGCGGCTGGGCTGGATCCAGCAATTCGCCATGCTGGGCGGAACCGCCGGGGCGCCAGTCGCCGACCAGCCACCAGGACAGCGCCAGCGGAACCGCGAAGCAGGCGACGATCAACAACAGGAACAGACGCTGTCGCCAGATGGCGGAAACGAGAGGGGATCTGACGGGATGGGTCGGCGCGCTCATCATCGTTATCATCAATCATCCACCCCGTCCCTTCGCATCGGTTTGCGGGAAAAGGCGCGGGGCGAGAACCCCCCACCAGCGGATGAGGGGGGATGAATCGTTACCCGGATAGATTATCAGGATTTGCGCGGGTCGTCATGCTCGCCATGCGAGAACGACGGTGCGAACTCCTACCGGGAAGGCGGGGTAACTCGCCGCATGCCGACCGCCAGGTACAGGATCACCAGCGCCGCGGTCAGGGCGAACCACTGCACGGCATAGCCTTGGTGGCGCTCGGGTCCGACGCCGCCGAAGCGGGGCCGCCAGTCGCGCTGGTAACCCCCGGGCGCCTCCGGCTCCAGGAGCAGAATGGCGGGGTGCAGGGGATATTCGAGAATCGCCGCCATCCGTTGGTAATCCACGTGTTGCAAGACGCGTGGCCAGCGCCGATCAGCCCCGCCGGCGTCGCCCAATCGGATTCCCGGATTGGCCGGCTGCGCCAGCCAACCTTCAACAGTGACCGGCTCGGCGGCGACCGCGATTTCCGGCAGTATTTGTCGCGACTCGCCCACGGGAATCCACCCCCGGTTAACCAGAATCGCCGCGCCGTCGCTCAGCCGCAAGGGGGTCAGTACGTGATAGCCCGGCCGGCCATCGCGCACCTGATTGTCCAGCAGCAGTTGCCGTTCGCCGTCGTAGCGACCGCTGGCGGTCACCCGCCGATAAAGATGAGCGAAATCGCCGGGTTCGACGATTTCGCGCAACGGGATCGGCGCCTGACCGAAATGCTCGGCGAAAGCCGTTTGCAGTTCCGCTTTCTGCCGCGCCCGGTCCAGTTGCCAGAACCCGAGCGACAACAAAAGCGGCAGGAGAAGCAGCACGGCGAGGGTGGAAGCCAAGCCCGGATGGAACCTCCAGGCGCCACGCTGGCCTGACTCGGTTGCGCCTCCACCAGTTAACGCCATGTCAACTGGAGTATACTCATGGGGGCCTCAGCCACCCAGCGGAACTCATCCATGCTCAAATACGTTGTCATTCTCATGCTGCTGCTCATCCTCGCCAGTCTGGGTTCCGGGTTATTTTTTCTGCTCCGCGACCCGGGGGGTAGCCGCCGCACCGTCAAGGCCCTGACCCTGCGGATCGCCCTGTCGGTGGGTTTGTTCATCCTGCTGTTGCTCGCCTATGCGGCCGGCCTGATCAAGCCCCATGGCCTGTGACCGGGTCGCTCCTCGCCCGATCCTGGGTGAGGAAGCGAACGCCGCCGCGGTCGCTACCGCCCATCACAGCCAGTAGACAAAGACAAACAGTCCCAACCAAACCACGTCCACGAAGTGCCAGTACCACGCCGCCGCTTCGAAGGCGAAATGACGCCGCGGCGTAAAATGCCCGGCGATGCTGCGGAATAGAATGACCGTCAGGATGATCACGCCGATGGTGACGTGCAGGCCGTGGAAGCCGGTTAGCATATAGAACGTGGACCCGTAGATACCGCTCCCCAGGGTCAGGTGTAGATCCTGATAGGCGTGAACATACTCGTATGCCTGCAGGCTCAGGAACAACACGCCCAGACCCACGGTCGCCGCGAGGCCCTTGATGAGCGCGGCGCGATTGCCTTCGATCAAGCCCCAGTGCGCCCAGGTGATGGTCACGCCGCTGCTGAGCAGAATCAGAGTGTTGATCGCCGGCAGGCCCCAAGGACCCATCGGCGCAAAAAGACCGCCGATTCTTTCCGGACCACCCGTCGGCCAAGCTGCTTCGTAATGGGGCCAGAGCAGGCCATGGGTCAGCACCCCGTGACCGGTCTCTCCACCCAGCCAGGGCACGGCATACATCCGGGCGTAGAACAGCGCGCCGAAAAACGCGGCGAAGAACATCACTTCGGAAAAGATGAACCAGACCATGCCCAGCCGGAAGGATCGGTCCATCTGCGCGCTGTAAAGACCGCCTTCGCTTTCACGAATCACCGTGCCGAACCAGCCGAACATGGTGATCAGAATCAGCGTGATCCCCACCCAAAACAGGATGCCGCTGCCTCCGTTCAGCCAGGTGGCCGCGCCCACCATCAGCGTGAACAGGCCGACGGAAGCGATGATCGGCCAATAGCTCTGATGCGGGACGTAGTAATGATCCGTAGTAAAATCACCAGGTTGCGCGTGGCTTGTAGCCATCAATATTCCCCCTTTCAGTCGTTCGTTAACCGGGTCCGGCCGTGCTAGCCGCCCGCGTCATCCAGCTTGAAGAAAGTATAGGACAGCGTCACCGTGCGCACGTCGGGCGCCAGATCGGGATCGAGGCGGAAGATCACCGGCATGTCCCGCCCCTCGCCCGGCTGGAACACCTGACGGGTGAAGCAGAAGCACTCGATCTTCTGGAAATGCCGCGCCGCGAGTCCCGGCGTCACGCTCGGGATCGCCTGACCGGCCAGGGCTTGCCCGGTCTGGTTCCGGGCGTGAAAATTCGTCTGGTAGAACTGGCCGGGATGCACCGTCATCCGGGTCACCTGCGGCGCGAACTCCCAGGGCGCGCCCGTGTTCAGGCTAGCCACGAACTCCACCGTCACCGTGCGGGTTTCGTCCACCGCCACGCCCGGCTCCATCGTCGCCGCCTGCGAGCTGGTCTTACCGTTCAGGCCGGTCACCTCGCATAACACCTCATACAACGGCACCATGGCAAACCCGAAGCCGAACATTGCCACTGTTACGAAGAGCAGACGTTTCGTCAGCCGGCGGTTGGCCACCGCGACTGGATTCATCGTTTGATCCTGCATGGTCATCGCCCCATCATGCTCAAAATGAAACCGAAGTAGAAGGCGCCGGCCAGCACGGCCAGCGCCAGCGCGGTGCGCCGCGCCGCGCGCCGCAACCGCGCGACGCGTTCCCGGCCGGCGTCCGCTTCGTCCTCCGGCGGTTTCGAGGAATCGATCATCGTTGCCGCCATCGCCTCACTTGACCTCGGGGGCTGTGGTGAAGGTATGGTACGGCGGTGGCGAGGGTAGCGTCCATTCCAGACCCTTCGCGCCATCCCACACCTGATCGGTCGCCTTCGCGCCGCCCCGGATGGTCTGGATCACGATGTACAGGAACAGCAGCTGCGAGATCCCGAAGATGAAGGCGCCCACCGTCGAGAGCATGTTGAACTCGGTGAACTGCAAGGCGTAGTCGGGGATGCGCCGCGGCATTCCGGCCAGACCCAGGAAGTGCTGCGGGAAGAACAGGATATTGACCCCGACGATCGACAGCCAGAAGTGCCATTTACCCAAGGTTTCGTTGTACATGTGGCCGGTCCACTTGGGCAACCAGTAATAGGCCGCCGCCATCAGCGAGAACACCGAGCCAGGCACCAGCACGTAGTGGAAATGCGCCACCACGAAGTAGGTGTCGTGATATTGGAAGTCCGCCGGCGCGATGGCCAGCATCAAACCGGAGAAACCGCCGATGGTGAACAGAATCACGAAGGCGATGGCAAACAGCATCGGGGTTTCGAAGGTCATCGAGCCGCGCCACATGGTGGCCACCCAGTTGAACACTTTCACCCCAGTGGGCACGGCGATCAGCATGGTGGCGTACATGAAGAACAACACTCCCGCCAACGGCATGCCCACCGTGAACATGTGGTGCGCCCAGACGATGAACGACAGGAAGGCGATCGAGGCGGTGGCGTAAACCATCGAGGCATAGCCAAACAGCGGCTTGCGAGAGAAAGTGGGGATAATGTGCGAGATGACCCCGAACGCCGGCAGGATCATGATGTAGACCTCGGGGTGGCCGAAGAACCAGAAGATGTGCTGGAACAGCACCGGGTCGCCACCACCCGCGGCATTGAAGAAGCTGGTGCCGAAGTATTTATCGGTCAACAGCATGGTCACCGCGCCAGCCAGCACCGGCATCACCGCGATCAATAGGAACGCCGTGATCAGCCAGGTCCACACGAACAGCGGCATCTTCATCAGGGTCATGCCGGGCGCCCGCATGTTGAGGATGGTGGCGATGACGTTGATCGCGCCCATGATCGAGGACACGCCCATCATATGAATGGCCAGGATCACGAACGGGAAGGCCTGACCGGTCTGCAACACCAGCGGTGGATACAGGGTCCAGCCGCCGGCCGGGCCGCCACCGGGCATGAACAACGTGGACAGTAGCAGGGTGAAGGCGAAGGGCAGGATCCAGAAGCTCCAGTTGTTCATGCGCGGCAGCGCCATGTCCGGCGCGCCGACCATCATCGGAATCAGCCAGTTGGCCAAGCCGACAAAGGCCGGCATCACCGCGCCGAACACCATGATCAGCGCATGCATGGTGGTCATCTGGTTGAAGAAGTACGGATCGACGACCTGCATGCCGGGCTGGAACAACTCGGCGCGGATCACCAGCGCCATCGCGCCGCCGATGAAAAACATCGCCAGCGAAAATAGCAGATACAGCGTGCCGATGTCCTTGTGATTGGTGGTCAGCAGCCAGCGGCTCAGGCCGCGCGCCGGTCCATGCTCGTGCTCGTGCTCGTGATCGTGGGCGTGATCGTGAGCGGGCGATGCCGTGCTCATAGGGTCTGACCTCCAGAAACGGTGAGAGAATTCGGGTCGGTTTGGGCGGTTGAGGAATCCGGGGCGTCCTTCGCCTTCATCCGCGCCAGCCACTCCTGAAACTCGGCCTCGGAGACGGCCTCGACAACGATGGGCATGAAGCCGTGATCCCGGCCGCACAGTTCGGCGCACTGGCCGCGATAGGTGCCCGGTTTCTCGATCAGGGTCCAGTTTTCATTGATAAAACCGGGAATGGTGTCACGCTTCCAGCCCAAAGCCGGCACCCACCAGGAATGAATCACGTCGGCCGAGGTGGTCAGGATGCGAATTTTCTTGCCGACTGGCACCACCAACGGCTGGTCGACTTCCAGCAGATAGTGTTCGCCCTTGGGGGCGACGCCATAGATCTGGTCCCGAGGGGTGGAGAGCGTACTGAAGAAGCCGACCCCTTCGTCCATATAGTCGTAATGCCAGCGCCATTGGTAACCGGTCACCTTAATGGTGAGTTCGGCCTCGCTGGCGTCGGCCATGCGGATCAACACCTGGGTGGCCGGAACCGCCATGCTGATCAGGATGACCATGGGCACGACGGTCCACAGGACCTCGACCAGGGTGCTTTCGTGGAACTGGGCCGGCTCCGCGCCGCGCGATTTGCGGTGATGGTAGATGGACCAGAACATCACCCCGAACACGCCGATGCCGATGAACACGCAAATCCAGAGAATCAGCATGTGCAGGTCGTAGATATCCCCGCTGACGGCGGTGGCGCCCCGCGTCATGTTCAAGACGGAGTCGGCGTGCGCGCCCGCGCTCCACGCCAGTAGGGCGCTGGCCGAGGCGATACCGCCCCCGCGCATGATAAGACTGTTGATCATACCGTGCATTCCTCCTGTCGGTGACATAAAGATGCCCCCAGTTGGCAGGCCCAGGGGCAAAGGTTCAAAGCTTCGTTTATCGGGTTAGGAAATCTATACGGCGCCGCGCAGCCGGGCGCTCAACTCTTGGGCCAACTGATGACGCTCTTCCTCGGCCAGGAAGCGGCCGATTTCCACCGAGCGGTCGTGGACGCGGATCAACAACCGGCTGGGATACCAGCGCCGGGGGCAATCTTTCAGTTCCACCCGCGCCCAAGTCCGTGACAGCACCCAGCGCTGCCGGGGACGCGACCGGCCCCGTTCGATGCGAATGCTGTCCGCCGCGATGCAGATCACCTCACACTCGTGGCAGCGACAGGCCACGAGGTACAGGCCGGTCCCCACCGCCAGCAATTCCAGGCCGGCGAACGGCAACACCAGCCAGAATCCCATGGCGGCCAGCGGCAGGGCGAGCGCCAGGGTCACAAAGCAAAAGAACCCGAAGACCCACAGATTTTGTCGCCAGGTGAACGAGCGGTTGGGACGCAGGATGAAGCAGTGCTGACAATCCGCGATACAGCCTTCGCATGTCACCATGGTCTGGTTACCCCTCGCTCTGTTTTGTCCCTATAACAAGTAACGGTTTATAACCCTTTTGTCAATGCCTGATCTTAATACTCAGGAATTATTTGCAGCGCGTCGGCGCAGTTGCGCCAGCGGAAAGACCGCGGAGCCGTCCGGGCGGGAATCGGAGTGGGATTGGCGCGGACCCCAGGCGTGGCCATAGATCACTTCGCAACTGGCGGGCAGCCGACCGTCGGCGCGGCGGAACGGTTCGCAGGCGGCGCGCAGCGCGTGTAACCGCCCCTTGCCGGTCAAGCCGCGGGCGCGGCCGGTGGTGATGTTGCCAACGCCGAAGTGCTTGAGCGCACGCATCAAATCGTCCACGGTTGCATAAGCCAGGGTCAACCGCTCGACGTCCATCACCGGCTCGGCCAGGCCCGCCCGCACCAAGGCGTCGCCGATATCGTGCATGTCGAAAAAGGCGTTGAGGTGGTTGTAGTCGTCGACAGCCGCCCAAGCGCGCCGCAGTTCGATCAAGGTATCGGGACCGAGGGTGCTGAAGAACAACGCGCCGCCTGGCTTGAGCACCCGGCGGAATTCAGCGAACACCCGATCCAGGTCCAGCGACCAGGGCAGGGCCAGGTTGGAAACGAGCAGATCGCAACTGGCCGCCGGCAAGGGCAGGGCCTCAGGCTCGCCGACCGCGCCGTACAGGGTGCGCAACCAGGGGGCGCGCCGGCGGGCGCGATGCACCAGCGCCGGCGCCCGTTCCAGACCGATGACCCGCGCCTTGCGGTACTTCTTCAGCAACGCCGCCGCGAGCAGGCCCGCGCCACAGCCGACATCGACGATCACCGCCGGCTGGAGTTTGATCGAATCCAACCGCTCCAGCAGTCCCTGGCCGATTTCGCGGTACGGGAGCACGGTCCGGTCGTGCTGGGGCGCGGACCGCTCGAACCGCTGCCGCAGTCGCTTCAGATCCAGGGCGAACGGTAAACCGTCAGGGTCGTCGCGCATCGAGAAAAGCCCTCAATTCAATCAGGAATTCTGGCAGGTGGGAGAGAAACGGCGCATGGCCCGCGTGGGGAAAGACGCGCAGGCGCGCGTCAGGCAAGGCTTCGCGCATCGCTTCCCCCGCCGCCACGGGAGCCAACAGGTCGCGTTGCCCGAACAGCAGCAGGGTCGGGCAACCGATGCGGGGGAGTTCGGCGCGCAGATCAGTGTGTTCCAAAATCGCCAAGCCGTGTTCCAATGCCGTCTCGTCCGGTTCGCCGTGCTGGAACAGCAACGCCTTCAGTTGGCGCAGTTGGGACGCGGCGTGGTCGCTGCCATGAACTTCCAGCGCGATGAAGCGCTGGAGGGTGGCGCGGTGGTTCTGGCGCAGCGCCCCGGCAAAACCGCGCAGCACGGTGGGGTTCATGCCGTATGGCCAATTGGGCCGTTGGGTGAAACAGGGGGTGCTGCCAACCAGCGCCAGCCGTTCGACCCGTCCCGGCGCGGCGATTGCGAGCCATTGCGCGACCAACCCGCCCAGCGACCAGCCGACCCAGGCGGCGCGGGGCGGCGCGACGGCGCCCACCGCCGCGCCGAGATCGTCCAGGGTCGGGCCGAAGCGCACGCCCCGACTGCGCCCGTGGCCGGGCAGGTCCAACACCGTAACTCGGTAATGATCGAGCAGCGCTTCGATGACGTCGTCCCAGATACCGGAATGCATGCCCCAGCCGTGCAGCAGCACGACGTCGGGTCCATGGCCGAGGGTTTGGTGGTGGAGCGCATTCACGGATTTTGCAGTCGGTTACGCCTCTTGCGCCAGCGCCGCGTCCAGCAACGGATGCCCCTCGTCGTCCAGCGGGATATCCAGCCACTCATCCCGGTAAATCCGCCACAGATCGACGATGGACCAGGGCACCAGAATCAGCGCCGCCAGAATCCAGGCGACCAGGTGCCAAATCCAACCGTCGCCCGGAATAAAGGTCGCGACCACAATAAAAAAGCCGGTGATCCCATAAAACCGATAGGCCGCCTGCTGGGTATAATGGCCCACCTTGGGATTCGGATGATGACGGTTCATGGCATACACCAGCATCGACGCGCCGAACCAGAAGATCAATAACGGAAACGGCGCCAGAATCGCGACCAGATTGCCATAATTCATCAGGGTGGAAGCACGCCGGGCGGAAGTTCCCCGCGCGATCTTGCCAATTGCCGTATCCTCACCTTGTTCCGTGATATGCATGACTGCGACCTCGCAAAATGCCTGATGGATAGCCTGCGAACGATAACCCCGATCGATGTCGATGAACACTCGATCGCCGTACAACTCGATCGCCGTACAACGATACGACCCATGCTCGCGACCTGGTTAACCGGACTCCAGCACCTGATTTTACCCCCAACCTGCCTGTTGTGCGGAACTCGCGGCGTGGCCGGACAGGATTTATGCCTCGGCTGCGCGGCCGACCTGCCTCGCAACACCGACGCCTGTCTGGTCTGCGCGCTCCCGCTGCCCGCCGGTCAAAGCGGACCCTGCCCGCGGTGTCTGTCGCACCCCCCGAGCTTCGACCGTGCGTTCGCGCCCTTTCGCTATCAACCTCCGGTGGATTTTCTCATCCGGGAGCTGAAATTTCACGGGCGCCTCATTCACGCGCGACTGCTGGGCGAACGGTTCGCCGCCGCCCTGACCGAGCGCGACACGCCTCCTCCAGACTGTATCATCCCGGTGCCGCTGCATCCACGGCGCCTGCGGGAGCGTGGTTTCAATCAAGCCCTGGAGCTGGCGCGCGCCACGGCCCGGCGCTGGCGAATCCCGCTACTAGCCGCCGGGCTGCGCCGCATTCGCCACACCCCACCGCAAACCCGACTGGACGCTCGCCAGCGCCAGACCAACCCGCTGGGCGCGTTCGTCCCTGGAGACCCCCTGCCCGGACCGCGCGTGGCCCTGATGGACGACGTGATCACCACCGCCAGCACCGTCGCCGAGTGCGCCCGCATCCTGCGCGCCAGCGGGGCCGCCGACATCGAAATCTGGGCCATCAGCCGCGCCGCCGCCGCACCGTGAGGCCGCGCATGCGTCTTGCGCGAAACCGTTATCCCGCCGCCGGGATATCCCGTACAATGCCGCGCCAGTTTGCCCCCAGCAGTAACGGCCTTATGGACACCACACTTCCAACCTTCGATCAGGCCATACAAACCCACGACGATCTCCTCAACCGCCGCGGGCTGACGATCTGGGTCGGCGCCGAACCGACTTTTACCGACCGCCGTTCCGAAGCCCCGGAATGGCTGCACAACGCGCTCGGCCCCACCAAGGAAGCGCGCGCCCGGCGCATGTTGGCCGAAGCCTTGGCCGAAGCTCCCGGCGGCGCGGTGCTGCGGACTCTGGGCCGTCAATACCCCAAGGAAGACCAGCCGCGCTGGAGCCTGGGACTTTACCAACGCCGCGACGGCCTGCCGATCTGGTCCGGTCCGCCCGATCCACTGCTGGAATCGACGCCGCTCCCAGTCGCCGCGGGCGCGCTCGAGGAATTCTGGGAACGACTGGCCCAACGGCTCGGCGCGCGCGGCTGGCCAGCGCTTCTGTTCGCGGTGGATATTTACCCGCCGCTGCGCGTCGTGTTTCGCCGCGATGATCTGCCGCTGCTGGCCAACCCAGACCTCGATCCGCGGCTGGCCCGCCCCAGCCCGCACGGCCAGCCGATTCCACCGCAGGGACCTCGTGACGAACTGGCCGAACAAGGAACCTTTCTCCTGGGCATCGGCTGGCCCGATTCCGGGCACGGCTTGGGCGAAATCGCCGCGCCCTGCGTGGAACTCCCGGCCTGCCCCGATGTGGGTTTGTTCCTCAACCTGTTGGAAGCGGTCGGCGAAGCAACGCGCGCGAGCGGATTGCCGGGCCTGATTCTGACCGGCTTCCCCCCGCCGATCGACGCCACGGTAGCCTGGACGACCTTTACCCCGGATCCGGCCGTGGTGGAAGTCAACATGGCGCCCACTCCGGATGTCTCGACCTTCCTGCGCGCCACCCGGGCCAGCTTCGCCGCCGCCGCCGCCGCCGGGCTGGCCCCCTACCGGCTACATTACAACGGCCAACTCACCGACTCCGGCGGCGGCGGCCAGCTCACCCTGGGCGGCCCGCGCCCGGACCGCAGCCCGTTCCTGAGCAACCCGCACCTGCTGCCCGCACTGGTCGGCTACTTCAACCGCCACCCCGCCCTGTCGTTTTACTTCGCCGGCGACTTCGTCGGCAGCTCCAGCCAGGCCCCGCGTCCCGACGAGCGGACCGCGGAAATTATCGCGGAGCTGGCGCTGGCGTTGGACTTGTTGAAACGCCAGCGCAACCCAACCCCGGAACAGCTCTGGCAGAGTCTATCGCCGTTTCTGGCCGATTCGGCGGGCAACGCCCACCGCGCCGAACTCAATATCGAGAAGCTGTGGAATCCCTGGCTGCCCGGCCGCGGCCAGTGGGGGCTGGTGGAATTTCGCGCGTTCCGGATGCCCTCCACCCCGGAACGGCTGGCGGCCCTGGCGGCGCTGCTGCGCGCCATCATCGCCCTGCTGATCCAGACCCCGGACTATCCGCCCCCGATCCACTGGGGCCAGGAACTGCACGACCGCTTCGCCCTGCCCTACTACCTGCGCGCCGATCTGTGGGAGGTGCTGGACGAACTGGCCCGGACCGGCTTGGGGCTGGGCCAGCCGCTCATCGCCGAACTGTTGAACGAACGCTATTACGCGCTGGGCGAAACAGTCTGCGCCGATTGCCGCTTGAGCGTCCGGCGCGGCCGGGAATTCTGGCCGCTGCTCGGCGACGCCCTCGCCCAGGAACACGGTCATTCGCGGCTGGTGGACGCCAGCACCGCCCGGTTGGAAATCAGCCTGTCCGCGCTTGCCGGCGCGACCACGACGCTGGCGGACTGGCGACTGACCGTCGACGGCTATCGGCTGCCGCTGCGCCGGGAGGATGAACTGGATGGGGAAACCCGGTTGTGCGGGCTGCGTTATCGCCGCTTCAAACCCTGGACCGGCCTGCATCCCACCCTGGAAGCCCAGGGTCCGATCGCCCTGCTGTTGAGCCATCCCCAACGTCCGGAGGCGCTGCGAGTCACCCTGCACGAGTGGAAGCCGCAAGGCGGCGGGTACGATGGCCTGCCCGAGAATCTGGAGGATGCGGCCGCCCGGCGCGCCGAACGCTTCGTGGTGGAACGGCTGGACGCCGCCCCGACCGCGCCGCCGCTGGAACCGCCGTCCAGCGCCCTGACGCCCTACTGTCTCGATCTGCGCTGGCTTTAGGAAATTTCAGTTCGGCGGGTTACGCTTCGCTAACCCGCCCTACACATCTGGCGGCCAAGTACAGTCGATGCCGGCTCCTCCCGGTTCTATCCTGAAGCCAACAGGGGCATAATGGCCCTGCTCTAAAAACCCCAAGGAGAGTCCTGAATCATGAGCGTCGAAACCATCGCCACCCAGCCGTTCCAGGATCAAAAACCCGGCACCTCGGGGCTGCGCAAGAAGGTCAAGACCTTCCAGCAGCCGCACTATCTGGAAAACTTCGTGCAAAGCGTGTTCGACACCCAACGCGATTGCCCGGAAGCGCCGCTGGTGGTCGGCGGCGACGGCCGTTACTACAATCGGCAGGCCATTCAGACCATCCTGCGCATCGCCGCCGCCAACGGCTGCACGCGGGTCGTGCTGGGCCAGGGCGGCATCTTCTCCACCCCGGCGGTCTCCCACCTGATCCGCAAGCACCAGGCCCGCGGCGGTTTCGTGCTGTCGGCCAGCCACAATCCCGGCGGGCCGGACGAGGATTTCGGCATCAAGTTCAATACCGCGAACGGTGGGCCGGCCGCGGAGAAAGTCACCGAGGCCATCTACGCGGCCAGCCTGCACATCCACCGCTACCACACTCTGAACACGCCTGATATCGACTTGGATCAACTGGGCGTCACCTTCGTGGGCAACATGCAGGTGGATATCATCGACCCGGTCAGCGACCACGCCGACCTGATGGAAGAGTTGTTCGATTTCGCGCGGATCCGCGCGTTGTTCCAATCCGGCTTCCGGATGTGTTTCGACGCCATGCATGCGGTGACTGGCCCCTACGCCCGCGAAATCCTGGAAAATCGGCTGGGCGCGCCGGCCGGCACGGTGATCAACGGCGTCCCGCTGGAGGATTTCGGCCACGGTCATCCCGATCCGAATCTGGTGTACGCCAAGGAACTGGCCGACCACCTGTTCGGGCCGGACGCGCCGGATTTCGGCGCGGCCTCGGACGGCGACGGCGACCGGAACATGGTGCTGGGCCGGCACTTCTTCGTCACCCCCAGCGACAGTCTGGCGGTGATCCTGGCGAATGCGGACCTGGCGCCCGGCTACCGTAACCGGGTCGTCGGCGTGGCCCGCTCGATGCCGACCAGTCAGGCGGCGGACCGGGTGGCGGCGCAACTGGGGCTGAACTGCTACGAGACGCCGACCGGCTGGAAGTTCTTCGGCAATCTGCTGGATTCCAACAAGATCACCCTGTGCGGCGAGGAGAGTTTCGGCACCGGCTCCGACCACGTGCGCGAGAAGGACGGCTTGTGGGCGGTGCTGTTCTGGCTGAATATCCTGGCCGCGCGCCAGCAATCGGTGGCGGACATCGTGCGCGAGCACTGGCGCACCTACGGGCGCAATTACTACACCCGCCACGATTACGAGGCGGTCGACAGCACGGCCGCCAACGGGCTGGTGGACGCGCTGCGCGCCGGGCTTGCCTCGCTCCCGAACCAGCGGCTCGGCGCGTACACGGTGGATTACGCCGACGACTTCCGCTATCTCGACTCGATCGATCAGAGCGTCAGCGAAAAACAGGGCATTCGCATTGGATTCAAGGACGGCTCGCGAATCGTCTACCGGCTGTCCGGAACCGGCACCGAGGGGGCGACGCTGCGGGTCTACATCGAGGCGTACCAACCCGACCCCGCCCAACATGATCTGGACACCCAGCAGGCGCTGGCGGAATTGATCGATATCGCCAATAGCCTGGCCGGCATTCGCGAACGCACCGGCCGCGACGCGCCGACGGTGATTACCTGATCCAGTCTGACGGACCCGTTGGAATCCTCACAAAAAAGGGGATTGCATCCGCAATCCCCCAAGACCTCCAAGCGAAAGATCGAGGTCAATCAGAGATAATCACCCTTGTAGCTTTCCAGGGTCTTGATGTAGTTGGCGCGCTCGAACGCGGTCGGATCGGCGACGTTGCGTTGGCTCATCGAACCCTTCATCTGCCGCACCGATACGTAGTGATGCATCTCCATCCAAGTCTTTAGACCATCACGCAGAATCGTCAGATAGTCGATGCCATTCTTCAGCAGCGCCGAAGTCGTCATCACCGCGTCCGCTCCCGCCAT
>JAWOHQ010000421.1:0-3286 GCA_046485105.1 Candidatus Competibacteraceae bacterium
ACGCGCAACGATCACTCGGCCGAGAACCTGGCCTTGATTCGCCGCATCGCCCTGAATATGCTGCGTCATAACGGCCCCCCACGCGACAGTATCCGGCGCCGCAAACTCCGGGCCGCCCTCAACGATGATTACCGGTTGCGCCTCCTCTTCGGTCAGCCCAGTCCGGCTGCCGCATAGCGCGATTGCCCTGGGTACGCTCCCACCAACTCTCCGGCCCTCCGCGGAAATCCCGCCATGACCGATCAATCCTATTCCCTGCCCCCTGCCCCAGGGTCCGACCCTCGACCCCGAGAGCGCGACGACAGTTCGTTGAGGAGCGCTGTCCGAACTATTGAATGGGGGAAGGTCATGAAACTGCCGGGCATGGTGGGAGTCCATGTCACCATGCGATCCATTCCGACTTCCTTCCGATTCCGAATCTCCCCGCTGCTGCTGCTGGCGCTGGCGCTGCTGACGTTGGCGCTGGCGGGGTGCAGCGCCACGCGCCTGGCCTATTCCCAACTGGACTGGCTGATTCCCCAGCAACTGGGCGATTACGTGACGCTGGACCCGACGCAGCGCGCCTGGCTGGACGCACGCCTGCAAGACCATCTGGCCTGGCATTGCCGCACCCAACTGCCGGCCTATGCCGAGTGGCTGGGGACCTTGCGGGCCGAGCTGAACGGCGCTCCCCCCGACCCCGAACGGCTCCAAGACCACGCCCGGCAACTGGAAAACTTCATCGACGCGCTGCTGGGGGAAATCGCGCCCACGGCAGCGGAATTGGCAGTGCAACTCGACGAACGCCAACGCGACGACCTGTTCGCCCGGCTGGATCGACGCCTGGCTAAAGATCGCGATAAATACCTGGACCCGCCACCGGACCAGCGGCAGCGCGAGCGCGCCGAGCGGCTGGAACGCCGTCTGCGGTATTGGCTGGGCGCCCTGACTCCCGAGCAAGCCGCGCGTATCCACCAGTGGAGCGCCGCTCTCTCCGACCAGAACCCCGCCGGCTGGCTAGACCATCGGCAACGCCTGCAAGCCGCCGCGCGCGATCTCCTGGCGGAATCGGATGAAAGGAGCGCCCAGTTGCGGCTGACGCGGCTGTTGGAAGCGCCGGACACGGTACGCACCGTGACCTACCAGCGCCAAATTGATGCCAGCCGGGGGCAGGCCATCGCCTTGGCCGCCGACCTGTTGCGGCTGGCGACCGACCGCCAGCGCGCCCGACTGGATGGGCGCCTCGGTGGTCTGGCGGCGGATTTTCAGAACATACGCTGCACCAAGGAAACAGTCGCGGCACTGCGTCCTGAATCGAGCTGAATGGTGGTATAGCCTTACCCATCTAACCGAATGAGGAGCGCCATCATGACCCAGAACCCAGATTTGGCGCGGCAGATTGTCGATACCGCCGTGGCCTTGGCCGAGCAACGATCCTGGGAAGCGATCCGCCTGTATGAAGTCGCCGCCGCCGCAGGCCTGACCCTGGACGACATTCGCCAGCATTTCCGGGAAAAGGAGGATCTGGTGGGAGCCTGGTTCGACCGGGCCGATGCCGCCATGCTGCGGGAGGCCGCCACCCCCGAGTGCGCGCGACTCCCGACGCGGCAACGACTGCATCGGGTCATCATGATCTGGCTGGACGCCCTCCAACCCCAGCGCCGCGTCACCCGGGAGATGATCCGGGGCCAATGCGAGTTCGGCCATCTGCACGTCCAGATTCCCGCCATCCTGCGGATCAGTCGCACCGTACAGTGGATGCGGGAAGCCGCCGGGCTACGGGATGCCGGAATCCGGCGGGCGCTGGCGGAAACCGTGCTCACCAGCATCTATGTGACGACTTTTATTTATTGGCTGTGGGACAATTCAACCGACTCGGCTCGGACCCGCGACCTGTTGGACTCCCTTCTGGAAAAAGCCGAGTTTCTGGCCGGGCGCGTGCCGGGCTTCGCGCCACCCGTCGAACCCTGGGTTCAGGCGCCCGCGCCCTCTTCGGGGCCGCTCCCGCCCATCCACAAACCGATTCTTTGATCCAGCAACCGGCATGGACACCCTGACCCATGCTTTGAGCGGCGCGTTGCTGGCCCGGGCGACCCATCACCCGGATCGCGGCGGACTGAGTCTGCCCGAGCGCACGCTGGCGGGATTTCTGGCCGCGGCCTTTCCGGACAGCGACTATGCACTGTTCTGGATCGACCCCGCGAATTTTCTCAACTGGCATCGGGCCTTGACCCATTCCCTGGTGCTCCTGCCGCTCTGGGCCTGGCTGCTCGCCGCGAGTCTGGCCTGGCTGCGCGGTGGCCATTCCTGGAAAGCCTACTACGGGGTATGCGTCCTGGGTCTGCTCGTTCACATCGCGGGCGATGTCATCACCGTCTACGGGACCCAACTGTTTTTTCCGCTTTCGGACACCGCCTGGAGTTGGGGGGTGTCCTTCGATATCAACCCGTATATTGGCGCAATCGTCGCGGCGGGCCTGATCGCCTCTTGGGTGAAACCGCCGCGCGCGGTCGCTGCCATCACCGCGTTGGCGTTGGGCACCTTCCTGCTCTTTCAGGCCGTGTTGCAGGATCGGGCTGCGGCTTTGGGCCGGGAGCACGCCATCCGTCTGGGATGGCCCGAAGCGACGGTCCACGCCATCCCGCAACCGCTGTCGCCCTTCCATTGGAATGTGCTACTGGTCCAGAACGAGCGATACGGGCTGGCGCATCTGGATTTTCTCGCCCGGAGCCAGCGCCCGGACCCGCCGGACGACGCCTGGTTGCCGCTGCGCATGCTCGCTGGCTATCAACCGCCGATGGCCCTGCAATGGCGGCGTTACTCCCAGTTCGGCGATGATTCCACCGCTCAGGCCTTGGCCAAATGGGTCTGGGAGCAAGAGGCGCTGGCGTCGTTCCGGCGCTTCGCCGTGCTCCCCGCCCTCTATCGCATCGACCGGGACCCCGATGGCGTCTGCGTGTGGTTCACCGACCTGCGCCATATCTTCCCACATGTGGTTCCCTCCTTCCGCCACGGACTCTGTCGCCAGGCGGACGCCGAGCGCTGGCGGCCGTATCGGCTGCGCTATTTCAGCAGCGACGCGCGCCAGGCTTTGTGAGCCAGCAACGAGCATCCCCACTATGATGATGAGGAAAACGACTGGATGAACAAGACCGCGCCGTCCGCCTGACGACACAACCCGTGGCGGTCACGACGTGACCCTCGCCGTGCCGCCCGGGAGCGGGTCGCTCGACCGGGGTCCGGTCTCGGTCGCCTACGACGGCGACGCCGGCCTGGGCCGGCTGGCGGCCTCCGCCGACGTCATCGT
>JAWOHQ010000443.1:0-2544 GCA_046485105.1 Candidatus Competibacteraceae bacterium
ATCTCGAGCTGGCGCGTCATCCGGTAGGCCAACGGCAGAATTTTTTGCTTGCTCGCGCCGTTCACCCGGAACAGGTTTTCCATGCTGCGGGCGATCAGTTCGGGATAAAGATTCTGAAGCCGCGCCCCGTTGACGAAGGCCGGCGCATGGCGGTAGGCCCGAAAATCGATCAAGACGTGGCGCTGCTTCAAATGCTTTTCGTAAACCGCCAGGGTGCGCGCCGAGAAATCCCCACGCTGGCAGGCTTTAATCGCGGTTTCCGCCGCCGCCAGGCCGGACTGCATCGCATAGTTCATGCCTTCCAGATACAGACCGGCGGCCAGACAGAATCCAGCGGCATCGCCGGCGACCAGCATGCCATCGGTATACAGCTTCGGCTTCATCGCCCAGCCGCTCTCGGGAATCAGATGGGCTGAGTATTCCCGCAGCTTGCTGCCGCGCACCAAAGGCGCGACCGCTGGATGGGCCTTGAACCCTTCCAGGAGCTCATAAGGCCGCTTGCGCCGTTCCACCAGCGACGAGATCTGGCCGATCACGCCCAGCGACAGCGAATCCTGATTGGTGTAGAGAAACGCCCCGCCGTGGACGTCTTCGGTAATCGCCCCCAGGTATTCAAAGGCGATCCCGTCGTTGCCGGTGAGGTGAAAGCGATCCTGGATAATCGCCGGATCCAATCCCACCACTTCCTTGACCCCCAGCGACAGTTCGTGCGGGTGAAATTCGCGCTGCAAGCCGGCCTTCTTGGCCAGGAAGGAGTTGACGCCGTCGCAGGCGATCACCACCTTGCCATAAATCTCGCCCTGCTCGCGGCGCACCCGCACCCCGACGACCCGGCCGTTGTCCCGCAGCACGTCGTCCACGACCACCGAGGTCAGTATGAAAGCCCCCGCTGCTTCGGCCTGCGCCGCCAGCCAGCGATCGAACTTGGGCCGCAGCACGGTGAAGCCGTTGTAGGGCGCGGTGGCGTAACCGGCGCCAGCGCAGCGAAAGTCCAGGGCCACGGCGGTGGTCGGCGACATGAACGAAATGTCGCGGCGGCAGACGTAGCGTTCCACCGGTGCCTGTTCCCACCAGTTGGGAATCAGCGCGTTGAGGATGGTGCTGCCGTAAAACACCGCCCCGGAGACATTTTTCGCGCCGGGATATTCGCCGCGTTCCAGCAGCAGCACCTTGAGGCCGGCGCGGGCGGCGAGCAGCGCGGCGGCGCTGCCGGCGGGTCCCGCCCCGACGACGATGACATCGAACTGTTCGTGGGTGGGAGGAGCGGTCATGCTGTTTTCTCCAGAACCGGATGAGCGGCGGTGTCTCGATCGGGGTCGAGAACGGCTGGCGCGGTCGGTTCGTCGTGGCGCGCTGCGGGGTCGGCGGCGGCGAGGGCCTGCAACTTGGCGAGCAGAATCGGCAGAATTTGATGTAGATCGCCCACGATCCCCAAATCCGCCCGCTTGAGGATGGGCGCGGTGCGGTCGTTGTTGACCGCAATGACGATCTCGCTGTCGGTGATGCCGGACAGATGCTGGCCCGCGCCCGACACGCCGAAGGCCATATACAGTTTCGGGGCGACGATCTGGCCGGTGGAGCCGATGAAGCGCTCCACCGCCAGCCAGCCGCGATCCGCCGCCACCCGGGTCCCGCCCAGCGCGGCGCCGACTTGTTCGGCGAGCTGCTGCACCAGCGCCATACCGTCCGGTCCGCCGGTGCCGAAGCCGCCGGAGACGATCCGTTCGGCTTCGTTCAGGGATACGGTGCGCGGATCGGCCGGCAACGTGCGCAGCGTGCGGTCGCGGAAGCTCGCGGGATCGAGTTCGGGGCGCAAGACCGCGATCTCGGCGCTGCGCCCGCGCCGGGGCGCGCCGACCCCGCGCACGCCGGGAATCAACATGGCGCCGACCAGGGTGGCGTAGGGCCAGATCAGCCGTTCCTGGCAGGCCCCGTCGTAGGTGTTGCGAATGATTTCCGGATACCCGTCGCCGATGATGCCGACCCGGATGCAGCAACCGACCAGCGGCAGCCGCCAGCGTACCGACAGCCGGGGCAGCCAAGCGCGAACCTGACCGCTGTCCGGCGCGAGCAGCAACAGCGGATGGGTATGGAGCAGGATCGGCGCGAGCGCTTGCAGCCACCCGTCGGCGCTGAATTGGTCCAAGGCTTCGTGTTCCACCACCGTCACCGCGTCGGCGCCGTGGGCCGCCAGCGTTTCCGCCAGCGCCGCCACCTCGTTGCCGCACAGGACGACTTGCACTTTGGCGCCCAGCCGATCAGCGATCTCGCGGCCTTCTTCCACGCACTCCAGGCTGGCCAGCGTTAGTTCGCCGTGGTCGCTCTCGGCGATCACTACCAGGGACTTGGATGGGTCCATTACACGGCCCTCCCGACTCGTTCGCCTTCGAGAATCGCGGCGTGCGCCCGGCGCGGCGCGACGCAGTCGCCGATCCGATGGATGGCGGGCAGCAGTCCTTTCAGTTTCTGGTATTGGTCTTCATCGATCTGGCGGTGGCGGATTTGCTGTAGTGCCTGGTCGGCGCGGACGTTGTCGGCTTTCAG
>JAWOHQ010000201.1:0-11382 GCA_046485105.1 Candidatus Competibacteraceae bacterium
GTGTCGCTGGACGTGCAGGCCGGCGAGATCGTCACTCTGATCGGGGCCAACGGCGCGGGGAAGAGTACCCTGCTGCTGACCGTTTGCGGTGCGCCTCGGGCCACCCGGGGCGCGGTGTTCTTCGAGGGTCAGGACATCACTCACAAACCCACGCACGTCATCATGCAGTGCGGGCTGGCGCTGGTGCCGGAGGGGCGGCGGGTTTTCCCCGGCCTGACCTTGCGGGAGAACTTGCAGATGGGCGGGTTCTTCGCCGACCAGGCGCGGCTGGAAACCGATCTGGAGCGGGTGTTCACCCTGTTTCCGCGCCTCAAGGAGCGCAGTGGCCAGCGCGGCGGCACCCTGTCGGGCGGCGAGCAGCAGATGCTGGCCATCGGCCGGGGCCTGATGAGCCGGCCCAACCTGCTGTTGCTGGACGAACCCTCGCTCGGACTGGCGCCGATCATCATCGCTCAGATTTTTCAGATCCTGAAGGAAATCCGCGAGGAAGGCGTCACGATCTTCCTGGTGGAACAGAACGCCCACCGCGCCCTGCAATTGGCCGACCGGGGCTACGTGCTGGAAAACGGGCGCATCGTGCTGGCCGACACCAGCGCCAACCTGCTGGCCAACGACGAGGTGCGGAAGGCGTATTTGGGGGGGTGAAAGCCGTCGGACCGGGAGAGCGCCAGAACGGCCGCTCTCCCGTAATGCACTGAAGCCACGGCGCCCTGGCGGGACTCGGCTCAGGCGATTTCGTCGAGCACCGCGCGGATGCGCTGGCCGATGGCTTCGATGGTCCCCGTACCCTTGACGGTGCGCAGCAGACCCTTCCGGGTGTAATACTCGATCAGCGGCGCGGTCTTCTCCTCGTAAACTCGCAACCGGTTGCGGATCGTCTCCTCGTTGTCGTCGGCGCGGCCCCTTCCCAGCAGGCGCTTGACGATCTCTTCGTAGTCCACCTCGAAGAACAACACCAAGTCGAGCGGTTGATTGATCTTGGCCAGCAGCTGGTCCAGCGCCTCGGCCTGAGCCAGGTCGCGCGGAAAGCCGTCCATCATGAAACCCTTGGGATTCGCTTCGGCCAGTTTTTTCAACCCGTTCTCGATCATGCCCAGCACGATGTCGAACGGCACCAAATCGCCGGCATCCATGTACGGCTGGGCCCGCTGACCCAGCTCGGTGTTGGCGGCGACCTCGGCGCGCAACAGATCGCCGGTGGCGACCGTGGCGATGCCATAGCGTTCGGTGATGGCGTCGGTTTGCGTGCCCTTGCCCGAGCCGGGAGCGCCTAATAGAACAATTCTCATGATGGTTCACTCTTGATTTTGGGAGAAAGAAGGTCAGGAATCCGTCGGCGGTCGACCGCGTGCTCGCGCGGCCGTCGGACCGGTGCGAGCGGACTGCTCCGGCGCCCGCGGCTTGCGCGACGCGCATGGGCGTGGCTGTCAAGCCGTCGGCCTTGTTGTAGTATAGGCAGTCGCGCGCCGAAATTGGCGGGCGCGGATGGCAACAAACCAACCGAGCAACCGGGCAAGCAGGCGTGGATCGGCGTTGGGAGAATGTCGAGGAGGCCAGGATCAAGTCCCGTGGAGCGTGGAATGCTACAACCAGCCACAACGAGCAACCACCCAGCGGTCTTCGTTCGCGAGGCCGGGGCGTGGCTCGCGAACCCGCGCGGCGGTCACGACCGGCGGACGATGACTTGGGTCTGGCGATTTCACACACATAATGATTGGTCTTGAGGCCGGCATGCCCTATCCTTTAGGCAAGCGCGGCGCGCCCGTTTTGCCGTCTCCCACGGGAACCCCCGCACGATGCGCTGCCGGCCTTGCGCGGGGTTTGCGTCAAGTTAGCCGAGCGAACAACAACACTCATATTCCACAACGAGTAGAACGAGGAGGAACCATGCGGTTCATGTATCCAGATACGGGAGGAAGCGCACCATGGCCACGTTAGGATTGATTATTGCCTTAGTCTGCGCCGTCGGCGCGCTCGTTTATGGTGTCCAGTCGGTCAAATGGATTCTGGCCAAGGATGCCGGCAATCCGCGCATGCAGGAAATCGCCTCCGCCATCCAGGAAGGCGCCAGCGCCTATTTGAACCGGCAGTACACCACCATCGCCATCGTCGGCGTGATCATCGGCGTGGTGATGTTGCTCACCCTGGGTGTATTGTCGGCCATCGGCTTTGTGATCGGCGCGGTCTGCTCGGGCCTCGCCGGTTACATCGGCATGTACATCTCGGTGCGCGCCAACGTCCGCACCGCACAGGCCGCGCACGACGGCCTCGACGCAGCGCTGCAAGTCGCGTTTCGCGGCGGCGCGATCACCGGATTGCTGGTGGTCGGCCTCGGCCTGCTCGGCGTGGCCGGCTACTACGTGCTGCTGCACCTGATTGCGGGTCAGGTTCCCGATCTCGGTCCGCTGGTCGGACTGGCTTTCGGTAGCTCGCTGATCTCTATCTTCGCCCGGCTGGGCGGCGGCATTTTCACCAAGGGCGCGGACGTCGGCGCCGATCTGGTCGGCAAGGTCGAAGCGGGTATCCCCGAGGATGATCCGCGTAATCCGGCGGTGATCGCCGACAATGTGGGCGACAATGTGGGCGACTGCGCTGGCATGGCCGCCGACCTGTTCGAGACCTACGCCGTCACCATTATCGCTACCATGCTGGTGGGCAGTTTGCTCTTTGTCGATAGCGGCGCGGACGCCGTCAGGAACGCCGTCACTTTGCCACTGGTGATGGGCGGTCTGGCCATCGTTGCCTCGATCATCGGCACCTTCTTCGTCAAGGCTCGCGAAGGCGAGAAGATCATGAACGCCCTGTATCGCGGACTGGCGGTTGCGGGTGGTATCGCCGCCCTCGCCTTCCTGCCGCTCATGTGGCTGTTCCCCGTCGGGGACCAAAGCCCTTGGGGTCTCTACGGCGCGGCGCTGGTCGGACTGGGCTTGACTGCCGCCATGGTGGTCCTGACCGAGTACTACACCGCCACGGAGTACAGCCCGGTGCGCAAGCTGGCGGAAGCCTGCACCACCGGTCACGCGACCAATATCATCGCCGGTCTGGCGGTGTCGATGAAGGCGACCGCGCTGCCGGTGCTGGCCGTCTGCCTGAGCATCGGCCTGTCCTACCAGTGGGCGGGGTTGTACGGCATCGCCATTGCCGCGACCTCCATGCTATCGATGGCGGGCATCATCGTTGCTCTGGACGCCTATGGGCCGATCACCGATAACGCGGGCGGCATCGCCGAAATGGCGGAGATGGACGAGAAAATCCGCAGCATCACCGACCCGCTGGACGCGGTGGGCAACACGACCAAGGCGGTCACCAAAGGCTACGCCATCGGCTCCGCCGGACTGGCGGCCCTGGTGCTGTTTGCCGACTTCGAACACAAGCTGGCGCTCGCTGATATTAAAGTCAGTTTTGAACTGACCGATCCGGTGGTGATCATCGGCCTGTTCATCGGCGGCATGATTCCGTTCCTGTTTGCAGCGATGGCGATGGAGGCGGTCGGACGCGCCGCCAGCTCGGTGGTGCTCGAAGTACGCCGCCAGTTCCAGGAAATACCCGGGATCATGGATGGCACGACCAAGCCGGATTATTCGCGGGCGGTGGATTTGCTGACCAAGTCGGCGATTAAGGAGATGATCCTGCCCTCGCTGCTACCGGTGCTGACGCCGATCGTGGTGGCCTTCGGCATGTCGTGGCTGCTCGGTCCCGAGGCCGGCCCCAAGGCGTTGGGCGGAGTGCTGATGGGCACCATCATCACCGGCCTGTTCGTGGCGATTTCCATGACCGCCGGTGGCGGCGCCTGGGACAACGCCAAGAAGTACATCGAGGATGGGAATTTCGGCGGCAAGGGCTCGGAGGCGCATAAGGCCTCGGTCACCGGCGACACCGTCGGCGATCCCTACAAGGATACCGCTGGCCCAGCGGTCAATCCGCTGATCAAGATCATCAACATCGTCGCGCTGCTGATCGTGCCGCTGTTGGTGCTTTAGTTCGACCCTCCACCCCCTCCCGCTGGGAGGGGTGTCCGAGACGCTGGGGCGGGTGGCTAACCCGCCCTTTTTTCATTTCTGGCCGGCGCGGGCTGAATGCCGGGAAGTGAATGCGAGATCGTGATGGATGACCTGTATATTGCGGATCAGCCGGCGCTGGTCGAATTCTGCGCCGGCCTGCGCGGCGCGGCGTGGCTGGCGCTGGATACCGAATTCGTTCGCGAACAAACCTACTACCCGCAACTGGGGTTAATTCAGGTCGCCAGCGTCGACCGGGTGGTCTGCATCGATCCGCTGGCGCTCCCCTCGCTGGAGCCCTTGCTGGAGCGGCTCTACGATCCGGCGGTGACCAAGGTGCTGCACGCCGCGCATCAGGATCTGGAAATTTTCTTTCACTGGCGCGGCGCGGCGCCGGGGCCGTTGTTCGACACCCAACTGGCGGCGCTGGTGCTGGGCGACGGCCATCAGATCGGCTATGCGGCCTTGGTGCGGCGGCAATTCGATGTGGAATTGGAGAAGACCCACACCCGCGTCGACTGGCGCCGTCGCCCGTTGGCCCCGGAGTGGCTGACCTACGCGGCCGACGACGTGCGCTATCTGCCGGAACTCTACCGGCGGGAGCACGCCGCGCTGGCGGAGCGCGGCTGGCTGGAGGCGCTGGCCGAGGATTTCCAGGCGCTGACCGACCCGGCCCGGTATCGCCAGGACCCTGAAGAGGCGTGGCGGCGAGTGCGGGAACATCACCGGCTCGGCGGCGCGCAACGCGCGGTGCTGCGGGCGCTGGCGGCCTGGCGCGAGCGGCAGGCCAGCAGCCACGACCGGCCGCGCCGCTGGATTGTGGCGGACGCGCCATTAATCGAACTGGCCCGGCGGATGCCCGCCACCCTGGCCGAGCTATCCCGTATCCACGGCCTGCCGGCGGCGACCGTGCAACGACACGGGGAGACCCTGCTTCAGCAAATCGCCGCCGCGCGCGCCGTACCGCCGGAGCAGTGGCCGACCCTACCGCGCCGCCCGCGGCTCGCCCCCGAGCAGATCGCGCGAGCGGACGAATTGCTGGCGCTGATTGAGGAGCGGGCCACCGCCAACGGAATTGTCCCGCTCGCGGTGGCGGGCCGGCGGGAGGTGGAAAACCTGCTCGCCGGCCAGGACTCGCCGTTATGCCACGGCTGGCGGGCGGCGTTGGTCGGTCGTGAGTTGCAGGCGCGGTTGGCGGTCGTCGGCGACGATTGAAGTAAATCGCGTGACCTCAAGGTTCTTGCGGTGGCATTCAGGCCACATTCATGTTGCGGGTGAGACACTGCCCATCGACCAGTAGGGATGTCTGTGGGTCTTGGTGACGGCCCCGCCTCCGTGGTTGGCCCTACAGGGGTGGCCGCCGTCATCATTTTTTCCCGATTGAAGCCGCGCTCCGACGGGCCAAACTGGCCTGATCCCATTCGTTAAAAGTCATGTTCTGATGATCGAGGTAATGGTTGATGACGTCGAGCGTCGCGTTCGGAGTGTAGGTTTTAATTTCCGGCATGTAGCAGTTCTGGAACTGGACCTCACCCACTGTCCGCCACGTGGTTTCAGTGATCGGCCAAACTGGACTCACTGAATTTAACCTATTAATTTTATTAATTATATTTTCGATAGGCAGGCTCCGGCCCATCGGGAACAGATAGTTGGTATGGTTATTGACATGCTCTTCCGCACCCAATCCTTGTGTGCCATCGCGAGCCATGTCGGAAGCCCCTACCTTCCAGCCCCCGTCCTTCGACAACACCGAGTTGCTGGCTTTGCCAGTGTCGCCCGCCGTGTTGGACGCCGTGTTGAATGCTTTCAGCGCCGAGCGCGTCGACCTCCGGCGCTTGTCCGGGGTGATTGGCCATGACGCGCCCCTGAGCGCGCGGATGCTCATGGTGGCGAGCTCGACGGCCTACCGCGATCGATCGCCACGGCAGGCCAGCCTGGAACCGACACTCACGGTGCTGGGCCTGAAAACCATCCGAACGATCGCGACCATCACCGCCGTTCATCAGACTTTCTCTCCCCCCCTCGGCATCCAGCCGGACGAACTGGACCGCTTCCGGCGCCATGCGTTGACCTGTGCCCACCTTGCCCGAAATTTGGCTAAAATCACGGCTTATCCGGTGCCGGATGAAGCCTATCTGGCGGGCCTGCTGCACGATCTCGGCCGACTGTTCATCGCCGCGCGCCATCCCACGGCCTTGCAGGAAGTGCGTGTTCTCACCCAAGCGCCGAGCGATATTCCCGCTCTGGAGCAGCGTTTGTTCGGCGCCGATCATTGTGAGCTGGGCGCGGCTCTGGTGGAGTCCTGGCGGTGGCGCTCGTGTCTGGCCGACGCCATCCGCTTTCACCATCGGCCTGCCGAGGACTTACGCGGCGCCCATCTCCTGCTGCGCCTGCTGCATGTCGCCAATACCTTGAGCCAGGACGACGCGCCAGATGACGCCGCCTTCAACGCCGCCGACCGATTACTCGGGCTCACTCCCCCACGAATGCGGGAGTTGCGCGCCGAATGGGTCCGCGAGGTGGAGTTGCTGGCGGCGAATCTTGGTCTCGCCCGCCCGGCGATCAGCGACCGGCGCGTGGCCTTACCCGCACCCGTAGGGAGCGATCTGGAGCTGACGGTTCGCGATATGCTGCTGGTCGATGGCATCGGCGCGGAGTTGCACGAGGCCGACGATGAGCCGACGCTGTTGGCCGCGATCGCCCGGTCGGCCACGATGCTCTTCGGTCTGACCGAAATCCACTTTTTCCCGCGCGACCCGCAAACCGGGATGCTGCATGGCGCCGATCCTGGGTTGCCCGGTGAGATCGCGGTCGACCCGGACGGAGCCAGGAACAGTCTGAGCCGGGCGCTGCGGGACCGGCGCCTTTGCCATTCCCTGGGCGATGGTGGCGCCGACGCCGGGGTGATCGATCGCCAACTCGCCCGCTGGTGGGGGCGGGATGGACTGTTATGCCTGCCGTTGTCCGCTGCCGCCGAACCCTTGGGGGTCTGGGTGGCTGGCATTGCCCAAGCGCAATTGCCCCGACTGCTGGCCCAGTCGCCGCTGCTGGATCGGTTTGGCGCGAAGGCCGCCCACACGCTCGACGCGCTGCGCCAGCACGCGCATCGTCGGAACCGGACTCAGGAGGACCAGCGGCTGTTGGAACAACAACGTCTGCGCGCCGTGCTGCACGAAGTCTCCAATCCCTTGACCGTCATGCGCAACTACCTGCACCTGCTCACCCTCAAGTTGGGTGAATCAGGGGCCAGCGAAGAGTTACGAGTGCTGCGAGAGGAAACGGAACGGGTCGGCCGGATTCTGCTGCGCCTTGCCGAAACGGACGGCCAGGGACTCGAAGAAGTCGGCTTCAATCTGAACCAGACGATCCGCGATTTGGCGCGCGTCCTGGACGACGCCCTGTGCCGTCCCCGCGGCATCCGCCTGGATCTGCAACTGGCGGAAGGTCTTGCGCCGCAGGCGCGCGGTCGTGATGCCATCCGGCAGATCATCGTCAATCTGTTGCGCAACGCCGCCGAGGCTCTGGGGCAGGGTGGCACGATCACGGTCACCACGCAGAATCAGATCAATTTGCAGGGACACCAGTACGTGGAAATGGCCGTTGCCGACGACGGCCCCGGTCTGTCCACCGATCTGCGCGCGAATCTCTTCCAGCCCCTGACCAGTCCGAAGGGCGGTGGCCACGCTGGTCTGGGTCTCGCCATCGTCAGAAATCTCGTCGAGGAATTGGGCGGTTATGTGGGGTATCGTCCCAACACCCGCGGCGGCTCGGTCTTCCTGTTGCTATTACCTCAACCCTGACCCACCCAAAGCCTGCGTCCCGGATACCCCATGATCGGGCGATTTCCGGCTAAGGCGGAGACGACTCCCGTTCCTTTCAGGGCCTACAGATTGTCGCAAGGCAACAATTTTTGTAAAAAGGTCTATCATTAACAGGACGTTCGCTGATCAACTGGGTGTCGCCATATCCGTGAAAACGGGTATCCAGTCTTTTCAGTAGGTTACTGGATTCCCGCTGGCGCGGGAATGACGGAAAGCGAACGTCCTGATTAAAAAAGTCGTCGTTAGTTGGATTGCTCATTTTCGCATTGGACGGCCATTCTCGCCTAAAAACCCTAAAGGTACCCAATTTTGAAAGACTTGCTAAACGAACTGGGTGATGGCGTGGGGGAATCGGAAACACCTTTTTCGGTGCTGGTGGTGGATGATGAACCGGGCTTGCTGAACAGCCTCCGGCAAATTCTCACGACCCATGGCTATCTTGTCAGCGTCGCGACCGACGGCGCTCAGGCCATGACGGTGCTGACTGACCATCACTGCGATATCCTGCTGTTGGATTTGGCGATGCCCGGCGTACGGGGCGCGGCGGTTTTGGATTTTGTCGCCGAGCGCCGTATGGACTTGGCGGTCATCGTGATCAGCGGCACCACCTCGGTGGTCGAAGCCACCGCCGCCATGCGCCGCGGCGCCATCGATTATCTACGCAAGCCCTTCGGCCCCGAGGAATTACTCCGTAGTCTCGCCAACACCACCCGCAAACTGCGGCTGGAACGAAGTCACCGGATCATCTGCAAGCGTCTGGAAGTTTCCGAGCGTCTGCACCGGTTTATCGTCAATCACTCCCCTGACCTGATTTTCGTCCTGGATGCGGAGGGCCGCTTTGTCTATCACAATCAGAAAGTGAAGACGTTCCTCGGCTTTGAGTCTGCCGCCCTGTTCGGACAATCGCTGCTGAATCTGGTGGCGCCGGCGGACCAGGGCGAAGCCTTGCGCTTGTTGCGCCATCTGGCCGAAGAGATGAGCCAGCCCCAGGTTGTGGAGTTGCGCCTGCTGTGCGCCGACAGCCGTCCTGGGAGTGACGGTCAGGTCCTCGGTCCGTTGGTGATCGTCGAAATCACCGCCTCGGCGATCCTCGAGAACAACGATGCGGCGCCACGCTTCGCCGGCAGCTACATGGTGGCGCGGGACATCACCGGCCACCGGCGGGCCGAGGAAGCCTTGAATCGCACCAACGCCCGTCTGGAACACGTGGTCAGGGCCAGCCCCGCGGTCATCTACTCACGCGCCCCCGGATCGGGCCTGCCCATCAACTTTATCAGCGCCAACGTAGTCGATCTACTGGGTTATTCGGCGGAGGAATTGCTGGCCGACCCAGAACTCCTGGCCAGTCTGTTGCATCCCGATGATCGGGCGCGCTTCAAGCACGGCTTGGACCTCCAGGAGGGGCGGCGCCAGGCGAGTGGCGAATACCGATTGTTGCACCGACAGGGGGGCTGGCGCTGGATTCGCGATACGGTGCGCCTGATTTGCGATGCCGAAGACCATCCCGTGGAACTGGTCGGCTCCTGGCTGGACCATACCGAAGCCCAATTGCTGGCCGCGCAGCTCACCCATCAGGCCAGTCATGATTCGCTGACCGGACTGGCCAACCGACACGCCTTCGAACACCGGTTGCATCAGGCCATCGAGATCGCCCGCGAGCAGAACGCCGAACATGCTCTGTTCTACCTGGACCTGGATCAGTTCAAGATCATTAACGACACGTGCGGACACATGGCCGGCGATGCCCTGTTGCGCCAATTGTCGCGGATCCTGCAGACGCGGGTGCGCCGGCAGGACATGCTGGCGCGACTGGGCGGCGACGAGTTCGGCGTGTTGATGGAATACTGTCCGCTGCCCGACGCCATGCGGGTGGCGAACTCTCTGTGCAAGGCGGTTAGCGAATACCGTTTCGCCTGGGGCGACAAAACGTTCCAGGTCGGCGCCAGCATCGGCGTGGTGCCGATCCACGCCGCCAGCGACAGTCTCAATAGCGTGCTGAGCGCCGCCGACAGCGCCTGCTACGCCGCCAAGGACGCCGGACGCAACCGCGCGCATCTGTATGCCGAAAACGACGCGGAACTGGCCCGCCGTCAGGGCGAGATGCAATGGGTGGCCCGCATCAATCAGGCCCTGGAAGACAACCGTTTCCAACTAGCCTTCCAACCCATCGTGCCGACTGCCCTAGGCCACTTGGAGGGGCATCACTACGAGTTGCTGTTGCGCATGGAAGACGAGGGTGGGCAACTGGTGCTGCCGGGCGCCTTTCTGCCGGCCGCCGAGCGCTACCATTTGGCCGTGAAGCTAGATCGATGGGTGGTCGGAACGGCGTTGGACTGGTTGTCGGAGCACCCCAGTCATCTCGAGCACCTGGTCCTTTGCTCCATCAACCTTTCGGGGCATTCCCTGGGGGACGAGGAATTGCTGGGCTATCTGGTAAGACGCCTGTCGGGCCGGCGATCCTTGACCGGCAAAATCTGCTTCGAGATCACCGAGACCGCCGCGATCACCAATCTTTACCAGGCGTTGCATTTCATCCACATTCTAAAGGACATCGGGTGTCGCTTCGCCCTCGACGATTTTGGCAGCGGCTTGTCGTCGTTCGCCTATCTCAAAAAACTCCCGGTGGATTTTCTCAAGATCGATGGGGTCTTCGTGGAGGACATCGCGCACGATCCCGTATCGCTGGCGATGGTCAGTTCCATCAACGAGATCGGTCATGTGATGGGCATGGAGACCATCGCCGAATTCGTCGAAAACGATCAGATTTTGGCCCAACTGCGCGCGATTGGGGTGAACTACGTCCAGGGTTATGGGATCGGCAAACCACGTCCTCTGGCCGAGTTGGCGCTCATCAAGCCGCCGGGATTGGGCGCGCGACACTTGCGACCCGCCCCTCTATAAAACCAAAAAACCGTCGCCGGAGGTTCCGGCGACGGTTTTCCTTATCCAGGACTGCCCGGACTTACAGGTTGGCCGAGCGCCACCAATGGCTGTGCTCCCGGCGCAATTCCTCGTGCGACGGCATCGGATAGAACGCCAGATCCGGACCGTTGCCCATGTAAAAGCCGCTCTTGATCATCCGGTACGGGAATTCCAGGGAATGCACCCGATGCACCAGCTTGCTTTGCTTGTCCTTTGGATCCAGTTCGAGCAGCGCTTCACGCAGATGGTGCATGAACGAATACGGCAGATCGCCCACCGGGCCATTGGCCGGATCGGCCGCCAGCGCGCCCAGACCCAGTTCCACGAAGCACAGACCGGGGAAGCGAATGAATTTGGCCGGCTGCGTGGTGACGCCGTGGTAGTAGCCGACCGGGTCGAGCGTGCTGACCACCAGACTGTTGACCGGCGCCAGGTCCTGATACATGTGCAGGGTCGGCACCTCGCGCGTGGCGATCTCGCCCCGCTCCAAAGCCAGGGTGTGGCCGTAGGCGGTGCTCAGGTACAGCTTGCCCAGCGCGTTGACCGGGATATGCTCCAGCACCCGATAGACCCCAACGTAGACCGAATTTTTGGGGGTGCCGTCCGGGTGCGCCACGCAGCGCCTGAAGACTTCGTCGAAG
>JAWOHQ010000081.1:0-4712 GCA_046485105.1 Candidatus Competibacteraceae bacterium
GATCTCGGCCGCTTCCACGACGGCTTGGCCGGGGTGTTGGAAGCCGCCGCGGCCCAGGGTGTGACCCATCTGTTAAGTGTGGCGGTGGATTTGGCAAGCTGGCCGAATCTGGTCCGGATGACCGAGCCGTATCCACAAATCGCGCTGTCGGTGGGCGTGCATCCCAGCGAGGAGGGCGGGCGAGCGCCGACCGTGGCTGAATTGGTGAAGCTCGGCCGCGCCGAGCCCCGGGTGGTCGCCATCGGAGAGACCGGTCTGGACTACTACTACGGCCACGCCAGCATGGCGCGTCAGCAGGAATGGTTCCGCATTCACATCGCCGCCGCCCGGGAATTTGGCAAGCCGCTGATCGTGCATACCCGCGACGCCAGGGCGGATACCCTGCGCATTCTGGAGGAGGAGGGCGCGGCCGAGGTGGGCGGGGTGCTGCACTGCTTCACCGAGGACTGGGCGATGGCGGAACGGGCGCTGGAACTGGGTTTCCATATCTCATTCTCCGGTATCGTGACCTTCAAGAACGCCAGGCAAATCCAGGAGGTCGCCCGACGTTTGCCCGCCGAGCGCTTGTTGGTGGAGACCGACTCGCCTTATCTGGCGCCGACCCCCCATCGCGGTAAGCCCAATCAGCCCGCTTGGGTGCGGCATGTGGCGGAATTCTTGGCCCAGTTGCGCGGCGAGTCGCTGGAACAGGTGGCGGCGGTGACGACCGCAAATTATCGGCGGCTGTTCGGCGGGCGCGGAGCGGCGGTGTGAACCCTGCGGAACTACGCGATCGGATTCGTTACTGCCTGCATTCCACGCATCAGATCGAGACTATTACTGGCGATCATGCGGTGGCTGGTATGGTGGCCGAGGAGCGGACGCTGACTCCGGCGGCGGTGTTGGTGCCACTGATCGAGCGGCAGGAAGGCTATACCGTCCTGTTGACTCAGCGCACGGCGCATCTGGAACACCACGCCGGGCAGATCAGTTTTCCCGGCGGTCGCGCCGAGGAGGGGGACGCCAGCCCCGTCGAGACCGCGTTGCGCGAGGCGGAAGAGGAAATCGGCTTGCAGCGCCAGCATGTGGTGGAGATCGCCGGCTTTCTCGATCTGTATCAGACCGTGACCGGATTTCTGGTCACGCCGGTCGTGGGTTTGGTGACGCCGCCGTTCGAGTTGCGATTGGATGCGTTCGAGGTTGCCGAAGCGTTTGAAGTGCCGCTGGAGTTCATCCTCGATCCGCGCCATCACGAACACCGCAGCATGTTGTACAAGGGCCAGCAGCGGCGTTACTACGTGATTCCTTACGAGGACCGATTCATCTGGGGCGCGACCGCCGCGATGCTGGTCGACTTCGCCCGGCGACTGACCGGCGCTCCGTTACTGCCCTGATGGCCTCAATGGTCCCGGTTCTGGGGCATCGCTGGTCGCGCCCCGATGGTGGACGAACTGCCGCAGCAGGAATTCCTCGTCCCGGGGGCTGAGATCGAACAACAGGCTGGCCTGTTCGACGGTTTTGAGCGTACAAGGCCCGCCCTGATCGGCGAGCCATTGAAACGCCCGACGCAAAGACTCTCCCTCGGGGATCAGCGGTTTAAGCATGACGATTTTCCCTCCTAAGTGTTATTGCCAGCTCTGACAGAGATTGCCCCGCGCTGTTATTTTCCATGGCCTTTATAAGGTATAGTCCCATTACCTGGGCTATAGGACGTTGACTTGTCGATCTCTTGATGAGGCTTTACAACTTAAATAATAATAATTACCATTCGAGAAAGATTCACAAGAGAAAGGGTTCGCAACTTCGATGCTCCTGATGAAGCCAGCGATCCATACCCCACCCATGATCTATCCCGGAGTCACGTTATGCCTGGTTTATCAAAACGCCTGACCCTGCTGTCCGTGTTCTGCCTGCTGTCCGCGCTGGCGATGCCGCCGGTGCTGGCGAGCGGGGAAGTCAACATCTACTCGGCGCGCAAGGAAGATCTGATCAAACCCCTGCTGGACGATTTCTCCCGGCAAACCGGAATCACCGTCAACCTGGTGACCGGTAAGGAAGAAGCCTTGCTGCAGCGCTTGCAAAGCGAAGGCGTGAATACCCCGGCCGACGTGCTGTTGACCGTCGATGCCGGTCGTCTGGCCATGGCCCGCGAGGCCGGTGTGTTGCAGGCGGTGCAATCCGATACCCTGAAAGTGCGGATTCCCGCCACTTACCGCGATCCCGAAGGTTATTGGTACGGCTTGTCGGTTCGAGCCCGACCGATCCTCTACGCCGAGGACCGGGTTAAGCCCGAGGAACTGTCTACCTACGAAAATCTGGCCGATCCCCAGTGGAAAGGCCGGATTTGTGTGCGCTCCTCCGACAGCGTTTACAATCAATCGTTGGTGGCGGGCCTGATCAGCCATCACGGTGAAGCCAAAACCGAAACTTGGGCCAAGGGATTGGTCGCTAATTTCGCCCGTCCGCCCAAAGGTGGCGACCGCGACCAGATCAAGGCCGTCGCCGCCGGTGAATGCGACTTGGCCTTGGCTAACACCTACTACTTGGGGGGGATGGTGAATTCCAAAGACGAATCCGAGCGCCAGGCCGCCGCCAAGGTCGCGGTGTTCTGGCCCGATGCGCAAACCACCGGAGTCCATGTCAACGTCAGCGGCGCCGGCGTTACCGCCCACGCCCGCAACCGTGACCAGGCGGTGCAGTTGCTGGAATTTCTGGCCAGCGACGCGGCGCAGCGCTGGTATGCCGACGCCAACAATGAGTATCCGGTCAATCCGGAGATTCCACCCAGCGCGACGCTCGCGGCTTGGGGCGAGTTCAAGGCCGACACCCTGAACGTGGCCAAGCTGGGCGAATTGAACGCCGCCGCGATCCGATTGATGGATCGGGCCGGCTGGAAGTGATGGGTCGGATCAAACTGAATCCATGCCCCTCACCCCCAACCTCTCTCTTACCAACGAGGGAGAGGAGTGAATGGTGGCTTCCAATCCAACAGTGAGGAGTCCTATGCGACCGTGAAGATTGTCCTCGGCCGGGGGGCGTTGGTTTCCCCGGATTCGGCGCCTGATGCCGTGGCGAAGACTGGGCTGGTCCGGTCATGGCAACGGTGGTGGCCACGCCTCGACCCCTGGGTTCTTCTGGTGGTCGGGGCGGCTTTGTTATTGGCGCTGCCGGTGTTCAGCGTGGTCGCCGTCGCGCTCCAGCCAGCCGGTGAGGTCTGGCGGCATCTGGCCGCTACCGTACTCGCCGATTATGTCATCAATACCTTGCTGCTCATGCTCGGGGTCGGGGTCGGGGCCCTGCTGATCGGCGTGCCGGCCGCCTGGTTGACCAGCATCCACGATTTTCCCGGCCGGCGCGTCTTCGAATGGGCGCTGCTGCTACCCATGGCGATGCCCGCCTACATCATCGCCTATACCTACACCGGCCTGCTGGACTTCGCTGGCCCCGTGCAAACCCTGTTGCGGGAAACCTTCGACTGGACACGCCACGACTACTGGTTTCCCCAAGTCCGCTCGCTGCCCGGCGCCATCGTGATGCTGGCGCTGGTGTTGTATCCCTATGTGTATTTACTGGCGCGCACGGCGTTCCTCGATCAGTCGGCGACCGTGACCGAAGTCAGCCGCAGCTTGGGGGCCGGGCCGTGGCGGCGCTTTTTTACCGTCGCGTTGCCCTTGGCGCGGCCGTCGTTGATCGCCGGAGTGTCGTTGGTGCAAATGGAGGCGCTGGCCGATTATGGGACGGTGCAATACTTCGGAGTCAGCACCTTTACCACCGGGATTTTCCGGGTCTGGTTCGGGATGGGCGACAGCACCGCCGCCGCGCAACTGGCCACGCTGCTGCTGGTGTTCGTGTTCGTGTTGCTGGTGCTGGAAAGGGTGTCGCGGCGCCAGGCGCGGTTTCACCACGCGGGTGGACGTCACTGTCGCCCGCCGCGTCTCGGGTTGCGAGGCTATTCCAGAGGGCTGGCGGTCGTGGCCTGCCTGATCCCGCTGCTGTTCGGCTTTCTGCTCCCGGCGGTCGTGCTGGCGACTTGGGCGGCGCGCACCGCGCCGCAAGTGGTGGACGAGCGCTTCCTGCACCTGGCCAGCAACAGTCTGTTGCTGGCGTTGGGCGCGGCCCTGCTGGCGTTGCTGCTGGCGTTGCTGTTGGGCTATGGCCAGCGCTTGCGCCCGCATCCGCTGGTGCGCCTGGCGGTGCGCGGGGCCGGAATGGGCTACGCGGTGCCCGGTACGGTGATCGCGATTGGAGTGATGCTGCCGTTCGCCGCTATCGATCGAACCGTGGATGGCTGGGTTCGGGACTGGTTGGGAATTTCGACCGGCCTGTTGTTGAGCGGGACGCTGGTCGCCGTGATTTTCGCCTACTGCGCGCGCTTCCTGGCGGTGGCGTTGCACAGCGTGGAGGCCGGCCTGACCCGGATTCGACCCAGCATGGACGATGCCGCCCGCTCGTTGGGCGTGACGCCGCGGGCGGTGCTGTGGCGGGTGCATATTCCGATGCTGCGCGGCAGCCTGTTGACCGCTCTCCTGTTGGTGTTCGTGGACGTGCTCAAAGAGTTACCGGCGACCCTGATCCTGCGCCCGTTCAACTTTAATACCCTGGCGGTGCGGGCCTATGAGTTGGCCGCCGACGAGCGGTTGGCGGATTCGACCAGCTTCGCGCTAACCATTGTTTTAGCGGGAATCGGTCCGGTGATTCTGCTCAGTCGCGCCATCGGCCGCGCGAGACCTGGC
>JAWOHQ010000226.1:0-5084 GCA_046485105.1 Candidatus Competibacteraceae bacterium
GCCAGTCGTTTGAAACCTGAATCCGGAATCAATGGCGATTCCGGGCCACGGCTCACCCGGCGCTGGTGGATTCCATTGTTCGTCATCGCCCTCGCCATCAGCATCGGCGGCGATGTCGGCGCGACGGAATCCTTGCGGGCGCAGCGGGAGGCGTTTCGCATCGCCGAATACGCCCTGCGGGTCGGCGCGCCCATCGACTACAGCCCGTTGCGCGCCTATCCGCTCTACCCTTACCTACGCTATCAGGACCTCACGCGCCGCCTGGCGGCATTCCCGACCGCTGAAGTGCGCGAGTTCCTGCGGGAGTATGCCGATTCGCCGCCGGCCGACCGACTGCGCGACGCCTGGCTGCGGCAACTCGCCAACGCTGGCCGCTGGGACGATTACCTCAGCGATTCCACCGCCACCCGCGACCCGACGCTCGACTGCTGGCGACGACAGGCATTGCTGAACACCGAGCAAAGCGCGGTGGCGCTGGACGAGTTCGCCGCGATCTGGCTGCATGGCCGCTCGCTGCCGAACGTTTGCGATCCCATCATCGCCGCCTGGCAGGCTCGCGGCGGTCTCACCCCTGAACTGCTCTGGCAACGGTTCGCGCTGGCGATGGAGAACCGTGATTCGGGGCTGGCCCGTTTCCTGCGCGGGACCATGAGCGAGGCCGATCAAAAGCTGGCGGATAGCTGGCTGGCCGTCGCCGAGAACCCACGCTTGATCCTGGACGCCGCCCGCTTCGAGACCAACGATCCGCGGGTCGCGGCCATCCTGAGCGATGGGCTGAGTCGGTGGCGGCGGAGCGACGCGCTGGCGGCGCTGACGGCGCTCGATGCGCTCAAGCAACGCGCCCCGCAACTGGCGGCCGCCCTGGCGGATGAGGAGCGGCTGCTGGCGCTGTGGATCGCCAGCGATTATCACCCGACGGCCCTGGCGCGGCTGGCGACCCTGCCGGAAACCGTGGTGGACCAGGACGTGCGAGAATGGCGCATTCGGATCGCCCTGCGCCAAGGCGACTGGAAAGGGGTCTTGCACGGGTTGGAGCAATTGCCCCCCGAAGAACGGGGCAGCCCGCGCTGGCAGTATTGGCGGGGCCGGGCGCTGGAAGCCCTGGAACAAACCGAACCCGCGCGCCAGGCGTATCGCAACGCCGCCGAACGCCGGGATTATTACAGCTTTCTGGCCGCCGACCGGATCGGCGCTTCCTACATCCTCGCCAACGACTCGCTGACCGCGACCGCCACTGAACTGGAAGCGCTTCTGGTTCGCTCGCCGGGTTTGCAACGGGCGCGGGAACTCTACATTCTGGGTCGCGAACCGGAAGCCGCCAACGAATGGCGGCGCGCCATCCAGGACTTCGACCGCGCGGCGCTCCGGCAGGCCGCGCTGCTGGCCCGACGTTGGGATTGGCACTCACAGGCCATCGTCACGATCGCCCGCGCCGAGCATTGGGACGATCTGGAACTGCGCTTTCCGCTGGCCCACCGGGAGCGCGTGGTCGACAATGCTCGCACTGGGACGGTGGAACCGGCCTGGGTCTATGCCGTCATCCGCCAGGAAAGCGCCTTCCGCGCCGACGCGCGCTCGCCGGCGGGCGCGCTGGGGCTGATGCAGGTCATGCCCGCCACCGGCCGGCAAATCGCCCGGGAACTGCGGGAGGATTCCGCCAATCCACCCCTGCTGCAACCCGATGTCAACATCCGCTACGGCGTCCACTACCTGGGACGGATGTTGGAGCGGTTGCAGGACAATCCAGTGTTGGCCACCGCCGCCTACAACGCTGGCCCGAACCGGGTCGCGCAATGGCTGCCGACCAGCGAGGCTCTACCCGCCGATGTCTGGGCCGAAACCATTCCCTATCGGGAAACCCGGACCTACGTGCAACGGGTCCTGGAATACGCCATCGTGTATCAGCATCGTCTGGGCGTGCAGGATCCCGAAACCACCCTCAGCACCCGAATGAAACCCGTGTTACCGGAAGCGGCGGGGAATGAAGGATGAGCAAATCCAGCCGGCCTGGCCGGCATGACATCCCGCCAAACGCCAAAGTGCCAGCGTTCCGTCGAGGTTGATTGCAAGCCGAACGTTACGTGTCAGAATAGTAACAAATCAGACCCTCAATTAAGGATCGTCCATGGAGCACGCAACGGCTACCGAACTTTACACGCGGGCCTACCAGCAATGGCGGGAAGTCGTGGAACTCGGCCTGCACGATTCCGAGGATCTGGTCTATGGGATCATGCCCTTGCTGGTCGAGGCGTTAAACCTGGATCCCGACCATCTGCCCTCCCTGGACTTGACGAGCGATATGCTGATGGAGGTCGGCGCCTACGAGGAAGCCATCGAGTTGGTGGAGAAAATACTCAGTTTGACCCCGGACGATGCCGATTCCCGTAAAAAACTGACCGCGCTGGTGAGTAACGCGGAGCAACAACGGCGCGTCGTTCGGGCGTATCTCCATCAAAAGCGTCAACGGCTGATCCATAGCGACGTGCGGCGCTGAATCCCTCCAAAAACCCCATCATGGCTCGACTAGCACCTCACGGAGTTTCGTGGCCAGCACCTCCTTGGAAAAAGGCTTCTGCAGGAAGTGAACGCCTTCATCGAGGACGCCGTGATGCGCGATGACGTTAGCGGTGTAGCCCGACATGAACAGGCATTTAAGACCCGGCCGCAAAGCGTCGAGCCGTTGCCAAAGGTCGCGACCGCTCATTTCCGGCATGATCACGTCGGTCAGCAACAAATGGATGACGCCGGGGTAAGTCCCAGCCAGCTTTAGCGCCTCGCTGGGACTGCCGGCGGCCAGCACGGCGTAGCCCAACCGTTCGAGCAACAGTTGGCCGAGTTTGAGCAGCGCCTCCTCATCCTCAACCAGCAGTACGGTCTCGGCGCCGGTCGGCGCGGCGGCGGGCGGCGGCATCGACCTGGCGCTCACTGGGTCCGACGCATACCGGGGCAGATATATTTTGAAGGTTGTCCCTTTGCTCGGCTCGCTGTATACGTTGATAAAGCCTTGGTTCTGCTTGACGATGCCGTACACCGTGGCCAGACCGAGGCCGGTGCCCCGCCCCAACGGCTTGGTGGTGAAAAAGGGATCGAACAGTTGCTCCAGAACCACTTTGTCCATGCCGCAACCGTTGTCGCTGACCGCCAGGAGGACATACTGGCCGGGAATAAAACCCGCATGGTTCTCGCAATAGGCCGCATCGAAAGTGACTTGGCCGGTCTCGATGGTGACTTTGCCGACGCCAGTGATGGCGTCGCGGGCGTTGACTATCAGGTTAGCCAGAATCTGATCGATCTGGGCCGGATCCATGCGCACCGGCCACAAGGAGTGGGTGGGTTTCCACAACAGGTCGATATCCTCGCCGATCAACCGCCCGAGCATCTTGAGCATCCCCGTGATGGTGTCGTTGAGGTCGAGCACCTTGGGCGCGATGGTCTGCTTGCGGGCGAAGGCCAGTAACTGGCGGGTTAGGTCGGCCGAGCGTTGCGCGGCTTTCTGAATCTCCAGCAGGTCGGCGTGCAGCGCGCTGCCGGGCGCCGTCCGCTCCAGAGCCAGGTCGGCGTGACCGTCGATCACCGCCAACATGTTGTTGAAGTCGTGCGCCACACCGCCCGCCAGCCGGCCCACCGCCTCCATTTTTTGAGCTTGATGAAGTTGCGCTTCCAGAACATCGTGTTTGCGCAGCGCCTGTTCGCCGGCCGCCTTCATCCGCAGCACGCGAAAGGCATAGGCCAGATTATCGGCCAGCCGGCACAACAACTCCACTTCGGACGGGGCCACGGCGTCCGGCTCCGGGGCGTAGAGCATGAGCGCGCCGAACACGCCAGTTTCGTTCCTGAGCGGCAACGCGACGGCGGCGGCATAACCGCGCTGGGCCGCCGCCTCGCGCCAAGGCGCAAAGTTAGGATCGGTCAACAAATTCTGGCAGACCACCGGCTGCCCGGTGCGAATGGCCGTGCCGGCGGGGCCGCGCCCGGTCGGGGACTCGTCCCAAGTGATTTTAGTCGCTTCGAGATAACCCTCCTCGAGTCCGGCTTGGGCCACCGGCCGCACCCGCTTGCCCGGCCCGTCCTCGGCCAGGCCCACCCAGGCCAACCGCCAGCCACCTTCTTTTACCAGGACCTGACAAATCTCCCGCATCAGCTCCATCTCCTCCCGCGCCAGGGCGATAACCTTGTTACAGTGGCTGAGCATGCGGTAAGAACGCACGGCCTGGCGTTCCTTGTCCTCCGCCTGCCGTTGTTCCACGACCTTCCAGACCGCTTCCATCAATAAGGTGAGTTGGAGAATATCGGTTTCCTGATAATCGCTCTCCTTGTTGGCCACGCCGACCACGCCGACGATTTTGCCCCCGCTGAACACCGGCACGGTCAGATACTTGAACAGTTGAGCATGGCCTTCCGGATAGCCCTTCTTGAGCGGATGCGCCGCGGTAAAGTCGTTGACCAGAATCGGCCGGCGTTGCCGGACCGCTTCGCCCCAGAGACCCGTTTTTTCCAGTTCGTAACAGGTTTGGGGATTGACGATGGCGCATTCCCGCATCACCTCCCGGGACCAGGAGTTCAACACGAACTCCCGGCGATCCTCATAGTAGCGGTAGAGGTAGCCGATCTTGCTGTCGGTCAATTGGATGGCTTCATTCAGTGCATAATCCAGTAGCGCCTGCACCGAATCGGCCGGGTATTGCAGGATGCTCACCAGACTGCGCAGCCGCGCCTCGTTGCGGCGCACTTCCTCCTCGGCCGCGCGCTCCTCAGTTTGATCGCGGAACACCAGCACTACGCCAGCGATAGCGCCATTTTCGTCGCGGATGGGCGCGCCGCTGTCGGCGATGGGGCGTTCGGTCCCGTCCCGGGCGACGAGCAGCGTGTGATTGGCCAGTCCCACCACCGTCCCCTCACGCAGCACATGCTGGACGGGGCTTTCGGCCACAGCGCGAGTTTCTTCGCCGATGATGCGAAAGACTTCTTCAAGAAACCGACCTCGGGCTTCGGCCTCCGGCCAGCCGGTGAGTTGCTCCGCCACCGGGTTCATCTGTCGGACCCGGCCCTCCGGGTCGGTGGTAATCACCGCATCGCCAATGCTG
>JAWOHQ010000252.1:0-5449 GCA_046485105.1 Candidatus Competibacteraceae bacterium
CTGAGCTACGCGCTGCGCAACGTGTTGCTGCTGGTGTTGAGCGCCGTGGTGTTCTTCTCCTGGTTCGGCGGCTTCACCGGCTACGCCTCCGGTTGGGGCGCCTACTGGTTCGGGATGAACTACCCGCTGCGGTTCCTGATGGCGGCGGCAGCCATGATCGCCGTCGCGGTCATCCACCAGCAGAGCGAACAGGGACCGCTGGCCCCGTATCGGGGATTTTGCAAGGTCTGGTTGTCCGCCGGACTGTTTTTCGCGGAAATGGCGCTGTGGCTGCTGGCGCTGTTCGGCAATTTCGATCTGACCAGCGATCGGTGGTACCGGGCCAGCGCCGCCGAACTGGTGCTGTTCAACGTGCTGTGGGCGGGACTGAACGGAGCGCTGATCTGGCTGGGCGCGCGGCTGGCGATGCGGATGCTGACCGGTTACGGCGCAACCTTCCTGATCATTCAGATCTACACCCTGTTTTTCGCCCACCTGGCCGAGGAGTTGGGCGTGCTGCTGAGCTTGTTAATCGCCGGCGGCGGCGCGCTGGCGCTGACCTTCTGGTTGGAACAGCGGCGGCGCGGTATGACAAAGATGAAGCCAGCAATCTGTCGCGGCGAAAACGAGCAGCGCTGAAGGAAATGCTCAAGCGTGAACTAGAGGCGAGAAATGACGAAAAGGCTAAAGGTTTGCTCCACATAACCGCTGTAGCGCTACCCGATCAACCCGACCTCTTCAAAAACCGCCTGAACAGTTCGGACGGTTCGTTATCCCTCCCCGGTATTGATGCCGGGGTCTCTCGCGAGGAAACCAGAATGACGCTGGCTGAAACCATATTCCAACACAGCCTCCGGTTACCCGAATCCGCCGCGCGGGAAGCCTTGGCGTTCATCGAAAATTTGGAGAAGCGCTACAGCGCCGTCCCGTCGGCGCCCGCGGCGCCGGACGACACCGAAGCCTTCCTCGCCGCGGTGGCCGGAACGCTGGGCGACGATTTCCCAGACGACATTGCCGACGACGACTTGGGAATCGACGCGCCACGGGAGGCGCTGGACTGATGGCCTATCTGCTCGATACCAATACGGTCATCGCGTTGATGAAAAACGACGCCAACGTCGTGGCGCACGTGCGTCGGGTGGGCCTGACCGAACTGCGGCTCTGCGCGCCGGTCGAGGCGGAGTTGTGGTTCGGTGTCTGCAAAAGCGGCAAACCGGAGGACAACCGACAACGCTTGTTGACGCTGTTGTCCTGGTTGCCGAGCCTGCCGTTTTCCAGCGAAGCCGCCCCGCATTTCGGCGAAATCCGCGCGGCCCTGGCCGGGCAGGGCACTCCCATCGGTCCTTACGACCTGCAAATCGCCGCCATCGCCCGCGCTCGGAGCATGGTGGTCGTCACCCACAACACCCGCGAGTTCGCCCGCGTGCCGGGTTTGGCACTGGAAGACTGGCTGGTTTGAGGGTGCTCGTTGAGCGACCCATGGCCTCGCTCTGCCGGTGAGTACCCAGGAATCGAAAAAGCAGCGGTGGGAACCGATCATTTCGTCGGTGCATCGCTTTGAATCACAATCCCGGTTAGGACCGCGACCGCATCATGATGATGACCATCACCCTGCTTGATTTTGTCGGCGTCTTCGCCTTCGGCGTGACCGGCGGCCTGCTCGCCGTGCGCCGCGGTTTCGATCTGTTCGGGATTCTCGTCCTGGCCATGGTCACCGCCCTGGCGGGCGGCATCACCCGCGATGTGCTGATCGCCGACCTGCCGCCGGCGTCGTTCCAAACCAGCGCGTACTTAATGGTCGCCCTGGCCGCCGGCGCGACCTGCTTCGTGACGCACCGTCTGCTACAGCGTTTGCGCCACCCCATCATGGTGTTCGATGCCTTGGGGCTCGGGGTCTTTGCCACCCTCGGCTGCGAGAAAGCGCTCCGCTTCGGTCTCGATCCCCTGGTCGCCATCCTCATCGGCGTACTCAGCGCGGCCGGTGGCGGCATCATCCGCGACCTGTTGGTGGCGGAAGCGCCCCGTATCCTGAAGGAGGAGATCTACGCCGCGGCGGCGCTGCTGGCGGCGGTGATCGTGGTGATCGGCGACGCCTTGGCCTGGCCGTCGGTGGCTGTGGCGACCAGCGCAATCATGGCCGGTTTTGCCCTCCGGGTGCTGTCGGTGGCGTTCCACTGGCGCCTGCCCCGAGCCCCTGGATCGTAGCCCCGCCAGGGTTTGAGGCGCTCGAGCGCACGATTGGCTATCGAGACCGCGTCCACCCAGTCACTGCTCAAGCGCGAAGTTGTTCGCCATATAGCGCAATTCAAGGCTGCGGCTGCAGGCGCAGCTTGAACCGAACTTGCACCTCGTCCGCCACCGTGTCGGTATCGGCCCAGGGACCGTCGCCGATGTTGAAGTCCAGCCGCTTCAGTTCGAATTGCCCCTCCGCGAGCAGATCCTCGCCCTCGGTTTCGAGCGTCGAGGGCACGACGATTTCCTGGCTGACTCCCTTGAGCGTCAGGGTTCCGGTGATTTCGTAGCGGTTCTCGCCCAGCGCCCGGAACTGGGTGGACTCGAAAACCGCCTCCGGGAAGTTGGCGGTGTCGAACCAGCGGCGGCGTTTGATCTCCGTGGTGAAGTCCCGCGTCGGCAGCGTCACGCTGTCCGTGTCGATCGCGATGCGGGCACGGCTGGTTTCGAGGGCTTCCAGGTCGATGGCCGCATCCACGCTGAACTTCTGGAACCGGCCCTGCATGGGCACGCCCATCTGTCGACCGGTGAAAACAATCTCGCTCTGTTCCAGGACCAAGACCTGACCGGCCTGAACCCCGATCGCGACGCCGCCGAACCCGAGCAGCGCCACGATCATCCACCAGCCCATCCTCCCCAATCCGCGTTTCATCATCATCATCATCATCATCGTCGTCGTCGTCACTCCCGGCGGCCGCGTCCCGGTAGCATCCGCGCCAGCACGTCGTCGCGTTCGATAAAATGGTGCTTGAGCGCCGCGCCGACATGGACGGCCACTGCGGCTAGCAATGTGTAATTCAGCCACTCATGCAGGCTTCGCAGCCGATCCGCCAGATCTTCGTCGACGCCGACCAGATCCGGCAGGGGCCACCACCCCAGATACACCACCGGCACTCCGGAGGCGGAACTGTACAGCCAGCCGCTGAGCGGAATGGCGAACATCAATCCGTATAAAAGAACATGGACCGCGTGGGCCGCCCCGCGTTGCCAGGGCGGCACCGTCGGCGGCAGCGGCGGCGCGGGATGGGTCAAGCGCCAGAGCAGCCGCAACGCGACCAGGCCGAGGACGGTGATCCCCAGCCATTTGTGCCAGGACATCCAACGCAGTTTCTGCGGGCTGAACTCCATGTCGGCCACGGTCCAGCCCAGGGCGAATCCGGCCACGATCAAGGCGGCCATCAGCCAGTGCAAGCCGATGGCTACGCCGGTATAACGGGTTACAGTTATTGATTTCATGCCGGTTCGCCCTCAGTCTGAATCGCTACTCTCTCATATTCACTTTCATCAATTCCACCGCTCTGTCTGGGTCAAGACCATGGCGATGGGATGAATAGTTTGGGGATGTGTACTTTTTTAACCGCACTCTACAAACCGGCTGGATTTCTGGTAGTCTTCATGCTCCGCTGGTCCTCCCCGCTCCTTCCTACCCGCTCCATGACCTTGATTTCCCGCACCCGCGTCAAGATTTGCGGCATCACCCGTCCCCAAGACGGCGCGACGGCGGCCCATTTGGGCGCGGACGCCATCGGCCTGGTGTTCCATCGGTCCAGTCCCCGGTTCGTGACCGCGGACGGCGCGCGTCGGATTATCGCGGCCCTGCCGCCGTTCGTCAGCGTGGTGGGTCTGTTCATGAACGCCGAACCGGCGGCGGTGCGCGCCGTCTTAGCGGAAGTCCCCTTACACGAACTGCAATTCCACGGCGCCGAGGAACCGGACGCTTGCGCCGCCTTCGGCCTGCCGTATATTAAGGCCGTGCCGATGGGCGCCGGCGCCGACGTGCGGGACTACGAGCAGCGGTTTGCCGGCGCGACGGGCCTGCTGCTGGACAGCCACGGCGGCCAGCAAATGGGCGGTACCGGCCATGGTTTCGACTGGACGCGGATTCCCAGCGAACGCCACAAGCCTTTGATCCTGGCCGGCGGGCTGCACCCCGGCAACGTCGCCGCTGCGATCCGCCAGGTCCGACCCTATGCGGTGGACGTGAGCAGCGGCGTGGAATCGGCCAAGGGCATCAAGGATGCCGATCTGATACGCGCATTTCTGCGAGGTGTGTACGACCGTGAAAGCCCTGCATGACCAGGTAGATTATCGCCAGTTCCCCGACAGCGCCGGCCATTTCGGTCGCTACGGCGGCCGGTTCGTCGCCGAAACCCTGATGGAGGCGTTGCACGAACTGGATGAAGCCTGGCGGGCTTATCGCAACGATCCCGAATTTCTGGCGGAACTGGACACGGATCTGGCCCGCTACGTCGGCCGTCCCAGCCCGCTCTATCACGCCGCACGCTGGAGCCGGCGACTGGGCGGCGCGCAGATCTATCTCAAGCGCGAAGACCTCAACCACACCGGCGCGCACAAGATCAACAACACCGTCGGTCAGGCGTTGCTGGCCAAACGGATGGGTAAGACCCGGCTGATCGCCGAAACCGGCGCCGGCCAGCATGGCGTGGCTTCCGCCACCGTCGCCGCCCGGCTCGGCATGGAGTGCGTGGTCTACATGGGCGCGGAAGATATCCAGCGCCAGGCCCCGAATGTTTATCGGATGCGGTTGCTGGGCGCGACCGTCCAGCCGGTGACCTCCGGTTCTCGCACCCTCAAGGACGCGCTCAACGAGGCGCTGCGCGACTGGGTGGCCAACGTGGACGACACCTTCTACATGATCGGCACGGTGGCCGGCCCGCATCCCTACCCGTTGATGGTGCGCGAGTTCCAGGCGGTGATCGGGCGCGAGGCGCGCGAGCAGATGCTGGCCGATCACGGCTGCCTGCCGGATGCGCTGGTCGCCTGCGTCGGCGGCGGTTCCAACGCCATCGGTCTGTTCCATCCGTTTCTGAACGACCGCGAAGTCGCCCTCTACGGCGTCGAAGCCGCCGGTTCCGGCATTGAAACCGGCCGGCACGCCGCCACGCTCTGCGCCGGCCGGCCCGGCGTCCTCCACGGCAACCGCACCTATCTGCTCAACGACGCCAACGGCCAGATTACCGAGACCCACTCGGTCTCCGCCGGCCTGGATTATCCTGGCGTCGGCCCGGAACACGCCTGGTTGAAAGATCTCGGCCGGGCGCTTTACGTGGCCGTCACCGATGACGAAGCCCTGCAAGGCTTCCACGATCTGACCCGCATCGAGGGGATCATCCCGGCGCTGGAAACCAGCCACGCCCTGGCTTATGTCACCAAACTGGCCCCGACGATGCGCTCCGACCAGCGCATCGTGGTCAACCTGTCCGGACGTGGCGACAAG
>JAWOHQ010000253.1:0-6207 GCA_046485105.1 Candidatus Competibacteraceae bacterium
GGTGTAAAACAAAAACTTGGTATTAATACTGCTGCTTCTGGTGGATTCTTTCAAAGGAAGTGCAAACCGCGGTCAAGCGCTTGTTGACCCTGCTGGAACCGGCCCTGATCCTGGGGCTGGGCGTCGTGATCGCGGGCATCATCATGTCGATCCTGGTGGCGATCCTCAGCTTGAACGAATTGGCTTTCTGAGGCCTTGATCATCGTTCTGGCCACGCTTGGGATTTTAGCCACGGAAGGACACGGAATACACTGAAGAAAAAAAGAATCTTCCGTGTTATTCCGTGTGTTTCCGTGGCCTAAGACCGGAACGATGAGCGACGCCCTTTCTGAAGCCGGCGGTTTTTCGCCGGTCTTTTCTCCATGGTTTCACGTTTCTTGAGTGTGTCAGTTATGAATTTTCCAAACTCGTACCGCCGCGCGCGCGGTTTCACCCTGATCGAACTGTTGGTGGTGCTGGTCATTCTTGGTCTGCTGGCCGGACTGGTCGGGCCGCAAGTCATCAACTATCTGGGCGGCGCCAACACCAAAACCGCCAAACTGCAAATCGAGGATTTCAGCACCGCGCTGGATGTCTTTCGGCTGGACGTGGGACGCTATCCCACCACCACCGAAGGCTTGCAGGCCCTGGTCGTGCAACCGGTGGGAGTGAATCGTTGGAACGGCCCTTATCTGCGGAAAAACATCATTCCCAAGGATCCCTGGGGTAACGACTACCACTATCGTTCTCCCGGCCAGCATGGCGCTTTCGATCTGTACTCGCTGGGCACCGATAACGCCGAAGGCGGCGAAGGCGAAAATCAGGACGTCGTCAGTTGGCAGTAGGCGTCGAACAGGCCCGAATTCTCCTTGCTGCGGGGGTAGGGCAAGAGGGGAAGAGGTGAAACGGCAGCGTGGTTTTACCCTGCTGGAGCTGCTGGTGGTTCTGGTGATTGGCGTACTACTGGTTTCCCTGGCGCCACCGCTGCTTTCGGGCTTGAGTGGGGCCACCGAACTGCGCGGCGCGGCGCGGCAGTTGGCCGCCGGCCTGCGCAGCGCCCGCAACGAGGCGGTCAGCCGCCAGCGCGAGGCGACCTTGACCCTCGATCTGGAGCAGCGCCGGTTCGGCGTGACGGGCGACCCGCGGGAGATCGTCCTGCCCGACGGTTTGGCGATCCATCTTTATACCGCGCAGGCCGAATTGGTCGACGCCGCCACCGGTGGCATTCGCTTTTTCCCGGATGGCAGCTCCACCGGCGGTTCCATCACGGTCAGCGGTTCGCAGCGGGCTTATCGGGTGAACGTGGACTGGCTGACCGGGGCCATCGCCATCGTCGAGGAGGAATCGTCGCCGTGAGTCGCCGGGTCCACCAACACGGGTTTTCCCTGCTGGAAGTGCTCGTGGCGTTCGCCATCCTGAGCGTTTCGCTCGGCGCGATTCTGCAAGTGTTCGCCACCGGGTTGCGCAACGCCGGCATGGCGGATGATTACACGCGGGCGACCCTGTACGCCGAATCGATCCTGGCGGCTATCGGCCGCGAAGCGCCGCCGGGCGCGGGCGTGCGTGATGGCCCGATCGACGACCAGTTTTCCTGGCGCAGTACGGTGAGCGAGCACACCGACGGTCTGCCCGATCCAGAGCGAACCCAGATGCGAGCCTATCGGATCAGCGTCGAGGTGTCCTGGCCAGGGCTGGCGCGAACCCGGTCGGTGATGCTGGAGACCCTGCGCCTGGCGCCGCTTGAACCGCCGGGGGGCCGTTGATGAAGAGTACTCGCGGAGAGGCCGTTTGGTTTGTGTCCGGCAATCACCAAAGAGGGCAAACCGGATTTACCCTGCTGGAGCTTTTGGTCGCCATGACCCTGATGGGGCTGGTGCTGGTCGTGGTGTACGGCGGACTGCGGATAGGATTGAGCGGGTGGGATACCGGCGAACAGCGCGCCGAGGCGACCCAGCGGTTGCGGCTGGTCCAGGATTTTCTGCGCCGCCAGTTGACCCAGTCCATGACCGTCTATCAGTTCGACGACCAGCAGAACCGAACGGTCGTCTTCGCCGGCCAAGCCAACGGTATTGAGTTCGTGACGCCGATGCTGGCCCGGTTGGGGCAGGCCGGGTTGTACCGGGTTCGGATCGAGACGGTCGACGGCCGGCTGTGGATTCGCTGGCGCCCTTATTTGCCCAACGATCCGGCGGCTGGCGAGGAGCGGGAAAGGGTGCTCTTGGAGGAAGTCTCGGCCGTGGAGTGGGCCTATTTCGGCCTGGAGCAGTTCGACGACCCGCAACCACGCTGGAGCAACGCCTGGACCAACCCCCAGATTCGACCATTGCTAGTCCGATTGAACCTGAAGCTGCGAGATGAACCCTGGCCCGACCTCGTAGTCGCCTTGGTCGAGGGGCCACGGTGATGAATCATCCTTCCGAAACGGGCAACCGGTGGGCTCGCCGACCCGAGCGCGGCATGGCGCTGGTCGTCGTGCTGTGGATTGTGACCCTGCTGGCGGTGATGGCCGGAGGTTTCGCCTACTCCATGCGGATCGAAACCCGGCTGGCGACCAGCGCGGTCGAACGGGCGCAGGCTCGAGCCTGGATCGAGGCGGGCGTGGCCTATGCGCTGGCCTGGCAGATGGACCCTGAAGCGCAACAGCGATGGCCGCCCAACGGCGATCCGCGCGAGTGGTCGTTCGGTGGCGGGCGGCTGCGAATTGAGATCGCGGACGCTGGCGGTCTGGTTAATTTGAACACGGCCGATTCCGGACTGCTCGTGGCTCTGCTGGAGGCGGCGGGCGTGGATCCCCAGGATCGGGAACAGTTGGCGGACGCCATCCAGGAATGGCGGGGGCAGTATCGGGATCACACCCTGCCGTCGGATACCGAAAGCGCCGAATATCGCGCGGCCGGCCGACCCGGACCTAAGAATGCCCCGTTCGAAAGCGTTGAGGAATTGGGGCAGGTGTTGGGCATGACCCAGGAGGTCTACGACAGAATCGCGGGCGTGGCGACCGCCTTTTCGTATCATGCGGGCATCAATCCGGAACTGGCTCCTCCCAGGTTATTAGGCGCATTGGGGCTGGACGAGCAGAGGGTGGCTGATTATCTCGACGCGCGCGCTACCGCCGTCGCCGCTGGCGAAGGCGCACCTCCCCCCCCTTCGGGACCGGACGAAGGTCAATCCTTTTTTTTCCAGAGCCGCGCGCGCATTTATCATATAGTGGTCACGGCGGAAACTCCTTCGGGGGCGGTCGCGACGGCGGAGGCGGGCGTCGATGGCCAGGGTGCGGCGGTCGGCCAGGGAATCCGCTGGCTGGCGTGGCGGTGGTGATGGAAGGGTTAAGGGTTAAGGGTTAAGGGTTAAGGGTTAAGGGTTAAGGGTTAAGGGGCTTTTGTTCGGTGTTATCACGATTAGCGACTTTGAAAATCACGCCCTCCTGGGACTGGAAGGCCGCCTGGATCTGGTGGCGGGACGGCTTGCTGGCCTGGCTGCCTGTCGGCGCGCACCGCTGGTTGGTAGGGTCGTTGCGGCGGCTGGTCATCGTGGTGGAAGACCGGGAATGGGTGTTGACGCGCGAGGAAGGCGCCGGGCGCGCGCAGGAATTGGAACGGCTGGACGGAGAATCGCTGGATTGGAATGCCGCGACCGCGTGGTTTAAGGCGGAAAAACCCCGGCAGCGAATGCTGCGCTTTCCGGCCCGCCAGGCGCTGATCCGAACGGTATCGTTGCCGTTGGCCGCCGAGAAGAACTTGCGGCAGGTCGCGGGATTCGAGATGGATCGGCTAACGCCATTCACCGCTTCCCAAGTGTATTACGACGTGATCGTTTTGGAGCGCCAGAGCGAACAACGCCGGCTGCGGGTCGAGTTGACCGCCCTGCCGAGAACGGTTGTGGATCCGATTCTGGCGCAGTTGCGGCAACGGGAGTTGTCGCCGGACGTGTTGGATGTGATCGGCGGCCGCCCCGGCCTCAATCTGCTCCCACCGGAGCAGCGCGTGCGTCGGGGGCTTTGGGGCCAGCGGTTGCGAGCCGCTGTCATCGGGGTCAGTCTGCTGTTGGTCGCGGCGGCGGCGATCCTGCCGATCTGGCAGCAGCGGCAGATTTTGCTCGAGACCATGGCCAAGGTCTCTCAACTCCAGCAAACCGCCAACCAAACCTTGAGCCTGCGCGATCAGCTCGACCAGGCTCTGGAAGCATCACGGTTGTTGACCCAGAAGAAGCAGGCATTTCCGCCCCGGGTGGATTTATTGTTGGAACTGACCCTGATTTTACCGGATGACACGTCGGTGGAGCGCTTGCAGATCAACGGGGATAACTTGCAGATTATCGGTCAGTCGGCCAGAGCTTCGGCGCTGGTCGGTATCGTCGAATCATCCGGACTGTTCGGTGGCGCGAGTTTTGTGTCGCCGGTGACGACCGATCCGAGAACCGGCCGGGAGCGATTCGTGATCAGCGCCCGAATCGCGCGGGAATCCTGATGGTCGTCGCGTCCGTGGGGTGGGGACATCGTCTGGCGGCATTGGCGCTGCTGGTATTGCTGGTGGGAGGCGTGTTCGCGGTATTGGTAGATCAGGTTTGGATGGCGCGATACCATTTTTATCGAGACCGGTTGGAAGACCAGCAGGGGCAATTGGAACGTCTGGAGCGAATGGCCGCCAGCCGCGAGCCGATCCAGCAGCTGATCGCCCAAATTCAGCAGGATCATCAGGCCGCCACCCAGTATCTGCCCCAGTCGGCGCCCGCGCTGGCGGCCGCCGATTTGCAGCAGCGGGTCAGAGCGGTCGTCGAGGCGGCGGGGGGAACGCTGCAAAGCACGCAGTCGCTGCCGCCGGTCGAGGAGGGGAACGCCGTAAAAGTGACGGTCAGAGCGTCCATGATGGGCGATCCCGACAGCCTGCCGAAAATTTTGCATGGTTTGGAGTCGCAGACCCCGCTGTTGTTCGTGGATGATCTCCAGGTTTCGGCGCGCCCGACCCGGGTGCGGTTGCCCAGCGGCCGGTTCGCGAACCATACGCAAACGCAATTGCACGTGCAGTTCGAAGTCGCGGGTTATCTGCCCAGGGCGGGTGGTTAGTGTCGGCCAAGACCTTGTTTTTGTGGCTATGGGTGCTGGTGGGGACATTGGCGGCCGCGGCGCTGGTCTGGCAGTGGCGCCATCCGCCGCATCCGCCGACCTTGGAGATCAATGGGGAAGCGCGGTTGCCGGAGTTGCCCGCGGCGGCGCCTTTGGAACCGTTTCAATTACCCCCGCTGGAGCAATATGGCGAAGTGATGGCCCGGCCGTTGTTCATCGCGACCCGCCGACCCGAACCACCCCCCGAAGAAGGGGCTCCAGAACCACCGCCGGCCGATCCGGAGCGAACGTTCGTGCTGCTCGGAGTGATGAGGACTCCCGAGGCGACCACGGTGTTGCTGCGGCCCGAGGAACCAAACGCCAAGCCGACGCGGATCAGGCCCGGCGAGACCGTGGGCGAATGGCGGTTGGAGACGGTGTCGGCCGACCGGGTGGTGCTACGCAAGGGGGAACTCACCCAAGAGCTGCCGCTGGTGCGGCCGACACGCCCGCCCGGACCCCGCGCGGCGCGCCCTCCCGCCAGACCGACGCGGGCCATGCTTCCACCGATGGAGCAGCCGGGGCCGGTCGTCACGCCTCAGGGCGAGGGGCCGTCGACCCAGGCTCCCGCATCGCCGCAAAACTGATGGAAAGAATGTGAAACAGATAAAAATACTCTGGTGGCTGTTGGCTGGCGGATTGCTGGCTTTGCTGTTGAACGGATGCGCGACGCCGCCGTCCGCCGACGACAGATGGGATGCCGCCATTTCCAGTCCAGCGGCTACCGGCGGCAGGGCGCCGGAGTTGGTCGCCACGCCGGATCGGCGTTCGGCCGATCCGCCGCCTCGGACGACGATGGTCCTGCCGGGCACCGGGAATTTCATCGACTCGCGCGCCGCCCGACCGGCTCCAGCCGTCCCGACCGCGCCCGGCGAAGTCACGCTTGATTTTGAAGAAGCGGATATTCGCGACCTGGTCAAAGTGGTGTTCGAAACTCTGGGGGAGAACTATACGATCGACCCACGAGTACAGGGTGGGGTGACCGTGCGGACCAGCCGACCGTTGACCAAGGATCTGTTGCTGCCGACCCTGGAGACGTTGTTGCGGATGAACGATGCGGTGCTGGTCCGCGACGGCGGGGTGTACCAGATTCTGCCGGCGGCCGGCGCTGTCCAGCGGGGTGGCCT
>JAWOHQ010000309.1:0-8146 GCA_046485105.1 Candidatus Competibacteraceae bacterium
AGTCTGTTTATTGGAGGAACCTTAATGGACGAGTATTACCGCCTTTCCTGACTCATCAGCGCGGGAGGGCAGGCCATCATCGTCGTCGCCGCTCTGGACAGCGTCAGACCCTCGCCGGTCAGGACATAGCCGCCGTTATAGGTGTTGCAGGAACCGCTGCCAAAGACCCGGCCGTCCGCGGCGAAATTGAGGGTCACGCGCGAGCGGTCGATGATGCCGCCGCCGTTGAGATCCTCAACCACCCACTCGGCCCCGTGCAGCAACGCCGCGGGATCGCCGCCACAGCCGCGCAATGTTTCACCGTCGAGCAGGACAGTCACCGTGTTCGGGTGTGGCATGCCGCTCATCGTGTCCGCGCAGAGTTGCGCGGAAATCGTCACGGTCAGGGATTGGCCATCGACATCGGCGGCATATGTTTGGCCATCGCTGTTCGTCTCGGGGACCGGGGTCGGCGCCGCCAGGCGGTTTTCCCCGTAGTTTGTCAGCAAGATCAGGTCCTGATCGCCAATCTCCAGCAGCCAGCCCGGTTCGTTGCCAGTCGCGCGAAAGACCGGCGCCGCGTCGGCGACGGTCGTGCATTCCGGATACGCCTGGCCCCGGATTTCCAGCAACGCGCGGTCGTCCTTGCTCCAGAACGTGGTCGATGGATCATCCACCGCCGCATATTTGGCTCCGGACGCCGCCTCCACCGGACGCAGATCGAACGCCTCATCGCCGACGGTCAGCCGTAGCCCTTCCGCTTCGGTATGACCGACGGTGATGTCCTGCGCGCCGCACCGCAGCGTCGTCTCGAAAGCCGGCGGTGCGAGCCGCTCCGAATCAGTCGGCTCGCCTTGAATGGCGGGCAGTTGCGTTTCTTCCGGTTCGGGGGTAGCGGATTCGACGTTGTCCGCCGATCCGCAACCCGCCAGGATCGAAAATGATCCGATCACCAAAATGCCCAGCGCGAAAGTGCGAAGCATTGCGCAATCTCCTGTATGAAGTGATTTTAATAACAAACCAATTCGATGAAACCATTCGATCGACTCGAACCCTGGGAAACCTTATTTCACATAAGGTTCGGAGGCCGGTACGGTGCGAGGGCGAGATCGAGGCGAATTCCAGCGCGAGTTCAATAACCTTGCCACGTCCCGTGGATTTTTGCGCCGCTTTGACTATGTTTAATAAAAAGATGCCCTGCAAAAAAGGGGACTGGCTCGGACGTTGCCATGGCCGGCCGCCCTCATAACGCCTGATCCACCCGAGGATAACGCCACCATGAGCATCGTGACCGATTTACTCACCCGGCCCGGCGTCGTTGCGGCCGGCGAATATGCCTACCGGGGCGACCGGTTTTCCTACCGGGGCGCCCTGACGGAAGAATATGCCCGCATGGCTTCGATCATGTGCCGCGCCACCACCATGGGCATGAACATGGAAGGCGGGATGCTCGAAGCGCTGCGACCGCGCAGCGGGCTGCATCCCGCTCGCGGTTGGATCGTGCATGGTCCCAGTCATACCGTATGCGTGGTGGCTAATGTATTTTGCATGATCGACAATGCCACGGGTTCGATCAACGACATTGTCAAGTTCATGCGCGTGACCGTGCCGCACGCGTCCATCGACCTGATCTGAAGCCGAGCCCGCGATACCCGACCAGAAATCCAGGAACGAGGAGAAAAACATGGTCACACTCAATGCACTGATGCAGTTGCCGGGCGCCATGGCGGCATTCGAATTTCGGGGCAGTGGCGAACTGCTGGAACATCAGATCGCCTATCCCGACCGACTTAACGATTCGACGTTGGATTTAGTCGCCCACATGTGCGCGGCCAACATGAGCATCGCCACCATGCAGGCTCGCGGTTGGGAGCAGGTGACCTCCATGAAAGGTTTCTATCCAGTCCAAGCCGTCACACTGGTCGGCTTCGACTGGTCGGTGGTGGTCAGCGGCCTGCATCGGGAGCAGTATAAACAGGACGGCAAGTACAGTCTGCCGCCGTTCATGGGCGTGGTCTTGGCCAACGAAACCGCCAATTACGAGGCGGCGTTCGCGGCCCTGGAGAGTCGGGAGCCGGCGCCATGAGCATGATCAAACGGTTGCTGGCTCTGGACGGGGTCAATGTGGTTTGCCATTTCCGCGACGACGGCAAACTGGTGGAAGGCTATGGTCTGATGAGCCGACAAGAGATGTTCAATCTGGCGCGGTTCGCCCATGACTACCGGCGCATGGCCCAGGGCAACGCCGACCAACTGGCGATGTTCACCGGCATGCGCGGTTGGACCCCGCCGCGCGGCTGGATTCTCCGAGGCGTCGCGCAATCGGTGTGCAGCGTCGGCAATTTGGTCTGTCTGGTGGATAGCATCAATGCGCCACTCAACGACATCTTGCTGGAATTACGGGAAGTTTCGCGCTGGTAGCGCGAATCATTCGCTGGAAACCTCCTCTAACTCGATGAGATAAGAACAGACCCATTCGGATTTTGTTGCGCTGCTGGGCGGGTGACGTGGCTTATTTGATACTTTGTTGGCAAGATGATACGATACCGCATGTCTTCTAAATGCGCTAGGTTGATGGTCGCCATGTCCAAGCAAATTGTGTTGCCGGGGTTGCTTTGCGCCCTGTTGGGAGCGTGCGCGCTCAATGTCTTTCCCGTAGTCGCGGAAGTGCCCCGCGGTCAGGAACCCGGAATCCACCGCGCCGCCGACCCGGCGATGGCGCTAGCCCACAGCCACCAGGATCTGGAAGCCAACGGCGAGGCCATCCCAACCAACCAACCCGATGGTGCGGGCGGGGTGGCCGATCCGACGGAAATAGTCGACGCTCCACCTCCGCCGCCACCTTGTCCCACCGCCGCCCTGACCTTGCGTGATGAGATCGCCGTCCAGATCTGTCAGCGGGTGCGCACCGATCCTCCACTGACTCGCCTGAGCGTCGACAAGCACCGCCTGCGCGCGCTGGAATTTCTGGTTCCCTTCTACCTACAGCGCGGTTATCAATCGGCTTGGCTGAGCGCGGACGGCCGACCGTTGCCGGCGGCGGATACTTTGCTGGAATCCCTGAGCGAAGCCGACCGTGAAGGATTGCGACCCGCCGACTATCGTCCCACCGCCTTGAACGAGCGGCTCGTCGAACTCCGCCAGCGGGAAGCGCCGCCGACCGTCGACCAACTGACCGATTTCGATCTGTTGTTCACCGATACCTTTTTGACCTATGGCTCCCACCTGCTGTCGGGCCGGTTATCGCCTCGGAAGGTGGATCGCGACTGGACGATCTCGCCCCGCTCGCGCGATTTGGCCGCAGTGTTGCGAGAGGCGCTGACCCAAGGCACGGTGAGCGAATCGCTGCGGGCGCTGAAGCCGCTCAATAAGAGCTATAGCCAGTTGCGCGAGGCGCTGGAGCGTTACCGGAAAGTCGAGCAGACGGGGGGCTGGCCGACGCTCGGCGCTGGACCGAATCTGCGGCAGGGCGACCAGGGACCGCGCGTCCGAACCCTGCGCGCCCGGTTGCAGGCCAGTGGTGATTTCGACGGCCGGGGTAACGCCGACCAGAACGCGCCGGCGGTTTTCGATAAAACGGTCACCGAGGCGGTGCGTCGCTTCCAGCGGCGCCATGGCTTGCAGGAAACCGGGGTCGTGGGTCCCCTCACGCGAGCGGCTTTGAACGTGCCGGTCTCCGAACGGATCCGTCAGGTCGAGCTGAACATGGAACGCTGGCGCTGGGCGCCGGACGACTTCGGCGCCCGCTACATTCTGGTCAATATTCCCGACTTCAAGATGGATGTGTTTGAAGACGGCCGACCGGTGATGGAATCCAAGGTGGTGGTAGGGCGGCTGGAACGGCAAACCCCGATCTTCACCGCGGACATGACCTATCTGGTGCTCAGCCCGCGCTGGCACATACCGCGTTCCATTGCGGTCAAGGACAAGCTGCCGCAGTTGCGGCGCAATCCCCAGGCCCTCGCGCGGCAGAACATCCGGATTTTTAACAGCGCCGGGCAACGAGTCGATCCAGGGTCGGTCGACTGGAGCGCGGTTAGCGCCAGAAACTTCAACTATCAGCTGCGCCAGGAGCCTGGAGCCCGCAACGCGCTGGGCGGGGTCAAGTTCATGTTCCCGAACCCGTACAATGTCTATCTGCATGACACGCCGTCGCGCGAACTGTTCGACCGCAACCAGCGCACCTTCAGTTCCGGCTGTATCCGCGTTTCCAATCCGCTGGATCTGGCTGAATATCTACTCAAGGACGATCCGAAATGGAGCCAGGCAGCGATCAAGAAAGCCGCCGCCAGCGGCAGGGAACGCGTCGTCAACCTGTCGGAGCACGTACCCGTTTATCTGCTGTATTGGACGGCCTGGGTGGACGAGGAAGGTCTGGTGAATTTCCGGGACGACATCTACAAACGCGACCAACTGATGGTTCGGGCGCTGTACCCGGAGAACGGCGCCCGCGGCCAGCGGGTCGCTCGAGGTGAGTAAGCGATAAAAGGGCAACCGGGTATCCGCATATCCATTCCGTCGCCCTTTCCCCTTTTAAAATCATGCGCGTGGCGCTGGGCGTACAGTACGACGGGTCCGGGTTCCGAGGCTGGCAGTCGCAGCGACTCGGGACACGGACCGTACAATCCTGTTTGGAGCAGGCGCTGGCCCGGGTCGCCGACCATCCGGTCCGCGTGGTGTGCGCGGGTCGAACCGACGCGGGCGTCCATGGAATCGGCCAGGTCGTGCATTTCGAGACGACGGCGGCGCGCTCGGCGCGGTCCTGGGTACTGGGCGGCAATGCCCATCTGCCGACCGATCTGAGCCTGAACTGGGCGCACCCGGCGGAGGAGGACTTCCATGCCCGGTTTTCGGCGCTGGCCCGCCGCTATCGCTACCTGATCCACAATCACCCGTATCGCTCCGCGCTGTGGCATCGTCGGGCCGCCTGGTGGCGCCCGTTGCTCGATGCCGAGCAGATGCGCGCTGCCGGTCAACTGTTGGTCGGCGAGCACGATTTCAGCGCGTTTCGCGCCGCCGAATGCCAGGCCCGACAACCGATCCGCCGCCTCCTCGAACTGACGGTGCGTCGGTGGGGCGACAACGTGGTCCTGGAGGTGGAAGCTAATGCTTTTTTGCACCACATGGTGCGCAATATCGCCGGAGTTCTGCTGGCGATTGGCGCCGGCGAGCAACCGGTCGAATGGGCGCGGGAAGTCCTGGAAGGGGGCGACCGGACTCGAGCCGGCGTGACCGCCCCAGCCGAGGGACTGTACCTGCTGGCCGTGCGCTACCCGGACCGCTTCGGGTTGCCCGTGGCGTCGGAGCCGCGGACGTTGCCGCACCCGGCGCACCCCGCATGAGTATCAACCCGATCGTATCGACCCAGCGAAAGAGAGCTATCCCATGCATGAATCCCTGCAACCTGGATTGAGTGGTGAATTCACCTTCGTGGTGCCGCCGACCAAGACCGTTCCCAACCTGTACCCGGAGTCCCCGGAGTTTCAGGCCATGCCCGAGGTCTTCGCGACCGGATTCATGGTGGGGTTGATCGAGTGGACTTGCATCCAGTTGCTCAGACCACATCTGGATTGGCCAAGGGAGCAATCCGTGGGAACGCATGTCGATCTCAGTCATACCGCCGCCACGCCGCCCGGGTTTACCGTGACCGTGCAGGCCCGGCTGGAGCGGGTGGAAGGCCGCAAGCTGACCTTCGCGGTGGAGGCTCACGACGGAGTCGATCCAATCTGCCAGGGGACCCACGAACGCTTTGTAATCGATGCCGCCAAGTTCAATGCCCGCGTGGCGGAGAAAGCCGCCCGGCTCGGCTAGTGCTTCAACCAGACTGAATTGACGAGAATGTAGGGTGGATAAGGCGCTTGCGCCGCATCCACCAGTTGCCTGACGTGGCGGATGCGCTACGCTGATCCGCCCTACGCATCCGAACCTATCAAAACTTCTGCGTCAGCCCACTAGGTCGCGCCAGGGACGATAAAGCGCCGCCGCGAAGGTTGCTTCTTATGCCAGTCTGCTGAAGATTGTGGGCCGGTCTGAACCCCTTGCATTCCAGCGGTCTACAATCAGTAGTAGTTTCATGGCCCACGTGGTGACTGGAATGCGTATCTTGACGGCTCTGGTTCTGTTGCTCTCGCTGCTCGGTTTCGGACTGGCCGCATCACCGCCGGCGCCGCCACCAGCCAGCGGCCTGGTGCTGCTGTTGGAGGCGCAAGGTCCCATCGGTCCGGCCAGCCGCGATTTTATCCTGCGCGGTCTGGAGCAGGCGCGAACCCGCAACGCCACGGCGGTGATCCTCAAGCTGGATACGCCGGGTGGGCTGGACAGTTCGATGCGCGATATCATCCAGGCGATTCTGGCTTCGCCGGTCCCGGTGATCGGCTACATCGCCCCGGAGGGCGCTCGCGCCGCCAGCGCCGGCACCTATATTCTGTACGCCGCTCATGTCGCCGCCATGGCCCCCGCCACCAACCTCGGCGCCGCCACCCCGGTCCAGATCGGCGGTCTGCCACTCCCATCCCAACCACCCAAGGACGAGCGAGCCCGGGAACCCGCCAAGGAATCGTCTGACCAGGAGCCGTCCGATCAGAAAGCGTCCGACCAGGAAGATCCCTCCGCGACCGCGCCGAAATCCCCCGCCAAGCCGGCCAGCGATATGGACCGCAAGTTGGTCAACGACGCCCGCGCCTACATTCGCGCGCTGGCCCAGTTACGCGGGCGCAATGTGGAATGGGCCGAACGGGCGGTGACCGAGGCCGCCAGTCTCAGCGCCCAGGACGCCTTGGAACAGAACGTGATCGACCTGATCGCCACCGATATCCCCGATCTCCTGCGACAGGCTGACGGGCGGGTGGTGACGGTCGCCGGCGTCCAGCGCACGCTGGCGGTCGAGGGCTTGACGGTCGAAACCCTCGTTCCCGACTGGCGCAACCACTTGCTGGCGACCATCGCCCATCCGATGGTGGCCTACATCCTGATGTTGATCGGGATCTACGGCCTGTTCTTCGAACTGTCCAACCCCGGCGCGACGATTCCGGGGGTGCTGGGCGGGGTGTGTCTGCTCCTGGCGCTGTTCGCGTTTCAGGTGCTGCCGGTCAACTATGCCGGGCTGGCGCTGCTGCTGCTGGGGCTGGCCTTCATGATCGCCGAGGCCTTCGCGCCCAGTTTCGGGATTCTGGGCCTGGGTGGAGCCGCCGCCTTCGTGGCCGGCTCGCTGCTGCTGTGGGATGAAACCGGTCCCGGTTACGACGTTCCGCTCGGCTTGATCGTCGGCTTCGCCCTGGCCAGCGCCGTGGTGCTGATCAGCCTGGCGACCCTGATGGCGCGTCAGCGCCGCCAGCGCGCGATCGGCGGCGCGGAGAAACTGCTGGGCGCGGTCGCGGCGGTCATGCCGGACGATGCCGACCGGATCTGGATTCATGGCGAATCCTGGCGCGTTCGCGCCGACCGGCCCCTGCATCCGGGCGAACCGGTCCGGGTCATCGGCCGGGATGGATTGCTATTGTTCGTGCAACCGTTGGATTCCGCAAAAGGAGAACTCCCGTGATCATTTTCAATCCTATTTTTATCGCCCTGGCGCTGCTGCTCTTACTGGCGTTTGCTTCCATCAAGGTGCTGTTCGAATACGAACGTGGCGTGGTGTTCCTGCTCGGCCGTTTCCAGGCGGTCAAGGGGCCGGGCCTGATCATCGTGGTGCCGGTCATCCAGCAAATGCGGCGGGTGGATCTGCGCACCATCGTCATGGATGTGCCCAGCCAGGATGTGATCTCCCGTGATAATGTTTCAGTCAAGGTCAACGCGGTGATCTATTTCCGGGTGGTCGACCCAGAGCGGGCCATCATCCATGTCGAGGATTTTATGGCCGCCACCAGCCAGTTGGCGCAAACCACGCTGCGGTCTGTGCTGGGTCAGCACGATCTGGACGAAATGCTGGCCGAACGGGAAAAGCTGAACCGGGACATCCAGAACATTCTGGACGCTGAAACCGACATCTGGGGCATCAAGGTCGCCAATGTGGAGATCAAGCATGTCGATATCGACGAGAGCATGATTCGCGTCATCGCCCGGCAGGCCGAGGCCGAACGCGAGCGGCGGGCCAAGATCATCAATGCCGAGGGCGAATTTCAGGCCGCCGAGCAACTCCGCCAAGCCGCCGAGATCCTCTCCACCCAAC
>JAWOHQ010000417.1:0-6148 GCA_046485105.1 Candidatus Competibacteraceae bacterium
AGCGATTCTGGGCATGGCGCAAGACCTCGTTATGGCGCTTGGCCAGCCAGCGTCCGCTGGACCTTTTCCCAGGTATCGGCCACGGCGGCGGTCGCCGGACCGCAATCGAAATCCACGACCGTCTGGCGCGCCACCAGCGCCCGACTCACCGCCGGCTCGAACGGGATCAGTCCCACCACCGGAACGCCTTCAGCTCGGCATTCCTGCTGGATCAGCGCGGTCTGCGCTTCGTTGAGGTCGTATTTATTGATGCAGACCAGCGCCGGCAGACGGAAATGGCGACATAAGGCGATGACCCGCCGCAGGTCGTGAATCCCGGCCAGGGTCGGCTCGGTGACGATTAACACGACATCGGTTCCGGCGATAGCGGCGGTCGCGGGACAGCCGATGCCCGGCGGACCGTCGTTGATCAGGAGATCAGCGCCTTGCTGTTCGGCGATGCGCCGCGCTTCCCGCCGCACGAGCGTCACCAGCTTGCCGGAATTGTCCTCGCCGATGCCGAGTCGCGCATGCACCAGCGTTCCGAAGCGGGTTGCGGAGATGAACCAGCGGCCATTCACGGCATCCACCATGCGGATGGCGTGACCGGGACAAGCCAAGGCGCACAGGCCGCAATGCTCGCAGGCCAAGGCGTTGATCGTACAGCTCCCGTCCTCTTCCCGATCGATGGCCTCGAACCGACATAGAGTCTGACAATGCCCGCATTTCATGCAGAGGCGGTAGTCAATCTGCGGGGTGCGGCCGCCGATGAAATTTTCCTCATGCTGGATGGTTGGATCGAGCAGCAGGTGCAGATCCGCGGCATCCACGTCGCAATCGCTGAGCACCTTGTTGGCCGCAAGGGCGGCGAAGGCGGCGCAAACGGTGGTTTTGCCCGTGCCACCCTTGCCGCTCAGAATCGTCAGCTCTTTCATCGCGCGACCTCCTGGCGAATCGCCTGGTGCAAGGTCTGAAACCGCTCCCGGTAAAACGGACTCGCTTCAACCCACGGTATGCCCTGCGAATAAGCGACGGCAAGTCCCCGCTCGAAGGGGATTTCCAGCAAGATCGGAATCATCTCCTGTCGACAGTACTCGGCGACGGCGTCGTCACCGATATCACAGCGATTCAGCACCACCCCGCAGGGAACCCCCAGGGCGCGGGCGACACCGACCGCCAGTTGCAGGTCGTTGAGACCGAAGGGGGTCGGCTCGGTGACCAGCAGGCAGTAATCGGCCCCCCGCACGGTCTGCACCATCGGGCAGGCCGTACCGGGGGCGGCGTCCAGAATCACCGTCCGCCGGGTATCGGCATGGCGTTTTACGGCCTTGATGACCGGGACGGCGACGGCTTCCCCCACGTCCAGTGTTCCTTGGACGAAACCAATCCCGGCCCCATTGCCATTCGGAACGCGACCGACCGCGACCTCGCCAATCCGCCGCTCGGTTTCCTTAATCGCGCCCGGCTCTGGGCAGACATAGCTGCATACCCCACAACCGTGGCACAGTTCCGGGAACACCAGCACGCGCTGCCTCGAGACCGCCAAGGCGTTGAACTCGCAGGCCTCGGCGCACCGCCCGCACCGGGTGCATATTTGTTGGTCGATTTGCGGCAAAGGGACGGTGACAGGATGGCGCGCCTGAAGGTTGGGATGGAGGAACAGGTGGCCGTTCGGCTCCTCCACATCGCAGTCCAGGTATTGCGCATCCGGTACGGACAAGACCAGGTTAATTGCCACCGTGGTCTTGCCGGTACCGCCCTTGCCGCTGGCAATGGCGATGATCACGGGCTTCGCCCTCAGACCGTGGGGCGACCGCTACTCAGGCCATAACCTCGGCCCCGGCCTTGACCCCGGCCTTGACCCCGGCCCCGGCCTTGACCGCAGCCCCGGCCCTGACCACGCCCCTGACCTTGACCGGCGCCCGGTCCATAACCCCGACCCAGTCCTCGACCTTGGCCAGCGCCCAATCCACCGTCATAACTCTGGCCGCGTGGGAGTGGTTCAAGCTCAGGATGGGCGATCGCTTGGTCGGCTGGCGTATAGCGTGCTACGGCCTCGCGCACGGTTCCCGCTACATCTTCCACGACCCGGATATCGGCATCGTCGAGAACAGCGACGGATTTCGGCCCACAATGGCCGGTGAGCAAAGCGCTGACGCCTTGATCGACGACCCACTGGGCCGCCTGAATGCCGGCCCCGCCAGCGGCGTCACGGAAGGGATTGGCTTTTGCTTCGAAAGCGCCGCTTTCCGTGTCGATCAGAGCGAAATAGGCGCAACGTCCAAACCGTGGCTCCACAGCGGAATCCAGCTCGGTTCCCGTAGAAGTGATGGCAATTTTCATCGGATGTACCTCCTCGAATCAGCCCTGCGCAGGGAAATCATCGGTGGCGTCCTGGATTGCTCCATGGGGAGACGCCGCGCAGGGCGACGCCTCTGATTCGGCGCTGGCCGATGACCGACTTGATTTCAAGGTACTTACTTCGGGCGATTCCGCTCCTTTGGCCTTGTCCACGACTGCTGCCGATGACTCGGTCGCGATCAGCAGGCGCTTACCATGCACCAGGACATCAGCCACTTTGCGCCGCGCCTCCGCGATCATGCGGGAAAAGGTCGGGCGTGAAACCCCCATCCGCTGGGCGCATTCCTCTTGGTACAACCCCTCGTAATCCATCAAGCGCAAGGCTTCAAACTCGTCGGCGCGGAGTTCCTGGGTTTCCAGACCCCGGCCCCGCACGCCGCAGGGTTTGAAACAGGTATGGCTCGGATTGAAGCTGATGCACCGAGCGCGTCGTTTGGGACCTCGCATTAAACGCACCTTGAAATGTGAACTTACGTGCGTATAATAGCGCACATAAGTTCATAAATCAAGCCTTGAATCCACCCCTGAGTCCGTCCGGCTTTGTAGCGCGGCCTTCGCTGAAAATCGTCTTAGTCGCCCACGATCTTGCCGTGGAAGCCATGTTCCTTGATAGTGTCGAGCAAGGTGGTATGACTGAAGTGTTCACGTTCATAGTGGACGATCAGCCGATGATGATTTTCATCATCAAACCAGGCGCTGATGATGCCTCTTTCATCTTCAAGTTTCGCCACGAGCCATGAGCGTTGGTCAACATCCATCGCTTCCGATAGATCAATCTGTAGCTGTTCGGATGACATTTTATTGACCTCATTATTTGATTTAACAACAACTTTCGTAAGAACGGTTCATCTCGACATGCCGACGCCATCAATCACCGCGCCGCAATCGGGACAACAAATGCCCCATTATCACTGTTGACTAAAGTTAATTCGGCGACCGACTCCGCCGTCCAGGCAGCGTTCACCGTAGGCTTGGCGGAAGGCGTCTTTAGCTTCATCCCCGGTGCAGTGCGTGGGGACCACCCAATCGACGCCGAGCGTTTTTAAGGCATTGATTGAACTTTTAATAGCGGCGGCGTCGGCATACATCAGGTGAAATCCGCCGATGGCCCAGTGGACCGGTTTGCCCAAGAACGTTCGCGCCTGTTCGACAATCCGCTCCATCCCTGGATGAGCGCAACCGCTGATCGCTGCGGTTACGCCGTCGATGTCCAGAATCAACCCGTGTTCCGGCGGCTCGCTGTCCAACATGCCTGTGGAAAAAAGCCCCGGCGCCAGTTGTTGCGGCGCAGCGTTGACGACGAGCACCTCACGGCAAAGAGTGCGCAGATCCCGGATCAGATGCTTGGAAAACCCTTCGTGAACCACCACCGTGACCTGGGGGTTCACTTCCAGAAAGGAATCCAGCCCGCCGATATGATCCCAGTGCGGGTGGGAGAGAAACAGCAGGTCGATGGACTCGGGCGACAGGTTAAGCGCGGCCATGTTTTTCAGCAGCACACGGCCGTTGCTGCCGGTGTCAAACAGGAGCGTACCGCCGGGTGTCTGCATGACGGCGGCGAATCCCCACAGCATCGCCAATCCCGGCAGGCCAGGGTAATTGTCGAAAACAATCGTCATGCCAAGGGGGCGGGCGGGGGCGGGAGTGTTTATCGAATCGGAATCCATGGCGACGCCTCATGGACCTGATTGCAGATCGACGCGATACATTTTCTGCGGGTTCATCTTCATGCTCCAAGGCAAGCCGCTGTTTTGCCAGCCGTTCAGCAGGCGGAAGCCGGCTTGTGGACCGTCCTTGATCGCCGCGCCCTGGAAACCGTGGATCACATAGCGGGCGTTCGGGAAACCCTTCTCGCGCAGGAAGGCAGCGCTGGGTTCGCCGCGCTCGCTACCGGAGCGGCACATCGTGATGATTTCCGCATCAACGCCCAACCCGCGCTTCTTCAGTTCCACCTTGATTTGAATAGCAAACTCGGGATTCTGGAAGAGCCGGTAGACACCGCGTTTTTCGTCCCAGGCGGTGCGGTCGACCATCAAATAAGGGATGTTGACGTGGACTGCGTCGGTAAAGCCGACGAACATGATTTCAACCGGATCACGGACATCGACAAACAGAACCTTGGCGTTGGTCTGTTGAACCTTGGCGTAGGTGTCCTCAGCCGAGATGCCGATTTCGACCGCGTGGGCAGTCAGCACGATGAAACCGAGGGTAGCAGCGATGAACCAGCGTTTCATAAAATTCTCCTGTTTCAACAAAAGCGAATGACCCATGGTCAGGCAAGCCGATGACACCGCTACGGTCGGGTCGCGACTGCCAGAAACAGCGGATATTCCCGCAAGCCCTGATCCGTCGCTTTCTCCATCAAGTAGCCCATGGAAAAATCCACGCGATTGAATCCTATGCTGAATAACTGCGCGCGCAACGCTTCCCGGTTGAACCCGTTATGGCCGGTGAAGCCAGCGCCGTGAAACGAGCCGTCTTCCTGATCCAGATCAGCGATGCCCAGCCAGCCGCCCGGCCGCAACAGGGTATGAAAATCCCGCAGCAACCGGACGGTATCAGGCACATGGTGCAGAGTCATCAGGGTATAAATCAGATCATAGCGTTCGGCAGGCAGCGGGTCGGTCGTCAGATCGAGCGCGAGCGGATGCAGATGGGTCAGCCCGGCCGCGCCGATCTTTTCTTCCAGCACCGTCAACATACCGGGCGAACTGTCGCCCAGCGTCACCTCGCCGAGATCCGCTTGCAGGGCGAAACTCAACAAGCCGGTCCCGCAGCCGTATTCGAGCGCCTGCCAGGTTGTGGATAGAGGAATCCGTTGACGAAGCGCGGCAGCAACGGCCAGCGCCCGCTCCTGCTTGACCGGATCAGCATCCCAAGTGAGGGCCTTGTCGTCGAAACTCAGTGTAGCGCTCATAGTGTCGCGGATTCCGTGGTCAGTTAAAGAAGAGTCACAGCGCCAGCCCCAGATGTTGGCGCAAAAAGGCGATTTGCAAGGCGATGCTCCGCTCGAACCACAGTCCTTCATACAGATCGAAATGGCCGATCGGCAGCGTCTCGAACTGGCAACGGGCGATGTGTGCGGCGGTCCTGCGGGTCGTGGCGAACGGGATCAGTGAGTCCTGCTCGGCCGCGACGATCAGCACCGGCGCCTGAATCCGGCGCAGGACGTGAATCGGTCGATAAGTGAGGATAGCAAGCAGGATACGGGCGGGCACGGTTTCCTGCCAGACTGCCCCTGGGGGAATGAGGCGACGGTAACCGTCGTAGCAATCCGGCGCGGCCAGACAGCGCACCCCGGTGCGGCTGATGATGGGTACGCGCACCGGTTCGCGGCCCAAGGCAGCGGCGGCCAGATCGCGCAGCGCCCGCCAGGTCGCGCCGGGGAGTAGATGCGGTGGATAGCGCAATGCGCTGGCCAGCCCGTCCACATGCGGTACTTGCGCCACCACCGCGGCGATGCCCGGTAGCCGCGCCGCCGTCATCAGCACATGGCCACCGGCCAGGGACGTGCCCCAGAGCGCGAGCCGCGCACCATCCACTGCGTCCAGTTCTCGCGCGTAGCGCACGGCCGCCGCGAAATCCGCCAAGTGCCGCCCCGGATCGACCAACCCGCGCGGCGCGCCCTCGCTGTCGCCAAATCCACGGTAATCGAACAGCAGGACCGCCAGGCCAGCGGTGCACAGCCGTTCGGCGAAAGCCGGTAACCCAAAACGCCGCTCGGCACCGAAGCCGTGACCCATGATGACCACCGGTGGTCGGCCCGTGCCTTCTGGCCGGTACAGATCGCCGCGCAGCACGTCGCCGC
>JAWOHQ010000495.1:0-9322 GCA_046485105.1 Candidatus Competibacteraceae bacterium
GGCAAAACTCACCTTCTGGCACCGGCTGCGCACGGTGGCGGGCAGTCGCGCCGGGTGAGCGGTCACCAGCAGCAGAAGACAGTCGCCCGGCGGCTCCTCAAGTGTTTTCAGCAGGCTGTTGGCCGCATTAAGGTTGAGGCGATCAGCGGGTTCCAGAAGGGCGATTTTGTAACCGCCATACTGGGCGGTGAAGCCGAGAAACCCGCACAATTCGCGGATCGGATCGATCCGGATCGCCTTGCCCTCCTCGACCGGCTGCTCCATGCGGTAATCGGGATGGCTGCCCGCCTGGAACAACCGGCAACTCCGGCATCGCCCACAGGCGTCGCCTTCGACATCGGGCGTTTCGCACAGCAACGCCCGCGCCAGCCGCTTGGCGAAAGCTAGTTTGCCCAGTCCAGCCGGCCCCGCCAGCAGCAGCGCATGAGGCAGGCGACCTGCGGCGCGACTCTGCTGAAACTGCCGCCACAACGGCTCGTGCCAAGGCAAACCTTCGTCCATCAAACCCGCTCCAACCAGCCGGCGAGGAGGGTTTCCACTTCGGCGCGCACCACCGCCACCGGTCGGTCGGCATCCACGACCCGATAACGGTCGGGCTCCCGACCCGCCCGTTCCAGATAGGCCGCGCGTACGCGCGCGAAGAACGCCCGGTCCTCTCGTTCGAACCGGTCCGCCGCGCCGCGCCGCCCGGCCCGCGCCAGACCAATCTCGACCGGCAAGTCGAACAGCAGGGTTAAATCCGGTCGCAAGGAACCTTGCACCCAGTCCTCCAACAGCGCAATTCGCGTCGCCGACAGGCCGCGCCCGCCGCCCTGATAGGCATACGTGGCGTCGGTGAAGCGATCGCACAGCACCCAACACCCCGCGGCCAAGGACGGACCGATCACCTGTTCCAGATGCTCGGCGCGAGCGGCGAACATCAGCAGGGTTTCGGTGGTCACTGCCATGCCATCGTGGCGGTGACCCAGCAGTAGAGCCCGGATTTCCTCGCCCAGTTCCGTGCCGCCTGGCTCGCGAGTCAACATCACGGGTTGGCCGGCCCGCTCCAGATACTCGCGCATGAAAGCCAGTTGGGTGCTCTTGCCAGCGCCTTCGCCGCCTTCGACCGTGATGAAATAACCTGACATATCACTGAGTCCGCTGCCGATAGCGGCGCACCGCCCGGTTATGTTCTTCCAGGGTTCGGGAAAAGACATGACCGCCATCGCCATCCGCCACGAAATATAGTGTATCGCCGGGCGCGGGATTGACGGCGGCCGCCAAGGAAGCCGCGCCCGGCAAAGCGATCGGCGTCGGCGGCAAGCCCCTGCGCGTATAGGTGTTGTAGGGAGTGTCGGTCGTCAGCTCGCGGCGGCGAAGCACGCCATCAAACGTCTCGCCCAGCCCGTAAATGACGGTGGGATCGGTCTGCAATAACATGCCCTTACGCAGACGCCGCGCGAATACGCCGGCCACTTCCGACCGTTCCGCCGCCAAACCGGTCTCTTTCTCGATGATCGAGGCCAGAATCAACATCTGGTAGGGATCGGCCAAGGGAACATCCGGGGCGCGGCGGGACCAAATCTCGTCCAGGCGCTGCTCCATCGCGGCCAGCGCTCGCCGCAGGAAGGATTCGTCGGTGGTTCCTGCCGGGAAGTGGTAGGTCTCTGGAAAAAACCACCCCTCGGGATGCATTCCAGGCTGGCCGAGCCGCATCATGATTTCGGCGTCGCTGGCCTCCCGCAGGGTCTGGACGATTTTCGGGTGCTCCTCCAGGGCCTGACGCAACTGAGCGAAGGTCCAGCCCTCGACCACGGTGAGCGGATACTGGATGACCCGTCCAGCCACGATCCGGTCGATGAGTTCGCGCGGGGTCAGGCCCACGACGATGGCGTATTCACCCACCTTCAACCGGGGGGCCAGTCCGTTCAACCGAGCGTGAATTTGCAGATAGGGCGCCGACCGCGACCCATCGGTCTGCCGCCGCAACTCCTGGGCGATAGCCGCCACCCCCATCCCTGGCTTTACCTCCAACACCAGCCCCTCGGCGGGAACGTCGAGGGGCGTATCGAGGAATCTTTGGTAGTCGGCGTAAATCCCGTACAGCGCCAGTCCGATAACGAGCGCCAGCGCGACCAGGATTCTTAACAGCCGGCGCCCGGACCACATGGACAAGGAACGAATCGTGGCATTTCGAAGCTCGCTCTCTATTCCTCTCGCGCTTGGATGAGGGGAATACCCAGTGAGGCCGCGCTCACTCCAGGGCGCGGAAAATCACCGTACCGTTGGTGCCACCGAAACCGAAGGAATTCGACAGCGCCACCCGGATGCGCCGCTCCTGAGCCTGATGCGGTACATAGTTCAGATCGCAACCCGGTTCCGGCTCATCCAGATTGGTGGTTGGCGGCGCGACCTGATCGCGGATCGCCAACACCGCAAAGATCGCCTCGACGGCCCCGGCCGCGCCCAGCAGATGACCGGTCATGGATTTGGTCGAACTCATCGCCAGTTGGTAAGCCTGTTCGCCGAACACGGCCTTGACCGCGTCGCTTTCGATCTTGTCGCCGGCCGGCGTGGAGGTGCCATGCGCGTTGACGTAGTCCACCGCCTCCGGATTCATGCCGGCATCGCGCAAGGCGCACGCCATTGCCCGCCGCGCGCCGTCGCCATCCGGCGCCGGCAGCGTCATGTGGTAGGCATCGCCGCTCATGCCAAAACCGACCAGTTCGGCATGAATGCGCGCGCCGCGGCGGCGGGCGTGTTCGTACTCCTCCAGCACCATCACGCCGGCGCCGTCGCTCAGCACGAAACCATCGCGGTCCTTGTCCCACGGGCGACTGGCCTTCTCCGGTTCGTCGTTGCGCGTCGACAGCGCCCGCGCCGCCGCGAATCCGCACAGGCCGGTCGGCGTGGTCGCCATCTCCGCGCCGCCGGCGATCATCACGTCGGCGTCGCCATAGGCGATCAACCGACCGGCCAGGCCGATGCTGTGGGTGCCAGTGGTGCAGGCTGTGACCACCGCCAGATTCGGACCCTTGAAGCCATACATGACCGACAGATTGCCGGAGATCATGTTGATGATGCTGCGGGGTACGAAGAACGGCGTCAGCTTGCGCGGTCCGCCCTTCAGGAACGCCGCATGGCCTTCCTCAATGCCTGGCAAGCCACCGATGCCGGAACCGATGTAAGCTCCAACCCGGTCGGCGTTAGCCTCGGTGATCTCCAGGCCCGATTCCTGAATCGCCTGCATCGCGGCGCCGATGCCGTAATGAATGAAGGTATCCATCTTCCTGGCTTCCTTGAGATTCAGGTACTGCCCGACCTGAAAACCCCGTACCGCGCCACCGATGCGGACCGGAAAACCGCTGACATCGAAGGCGGTGACCGGTCCGATCCCACTGCGGCCAGCCAGAATGTTGGCCCAGGCGGTTTCCACGGTGCTGCCGACCGGGGACACGATGCCCATGCCTGTCACTACCACTCGCCGCTTGGCCACAAAATTATCCTCTGCTGCGCTTCGCCGACAAAACGAGGCCACGGCCCCTGGCGGCGGCCGCAGCGGTTGATCTCCATCCGCGCGGGACTAACACGTTCAACCCAGATGCGACGCGATGTAATCAATCGCCTGCTGCACCGTGGTGATTTTCTCGGCATCCTCGTCGGGGATTTCCAGCTCGAATTCCTCTTCCAAAGCCATCACCAGTTCCACGGTATCCAGCGAGTCGGCGCCGAGATCATCGACAAAGGAGGCTTCGTTGGTCACCTGCTCCTCCTTGACTCCCAGTTGCTCGATGATGATTTTCTTGACGCGGGCTTCGATATTGCTGATGTCAGTCATGATGGCTAGCTTCCTCGTTGTGAATTCAGACGACCGCGGTATTGATCGCGGGGTATTGTATGGAAAACCCGGACGCCAATCCATCGGCGGTAGCGGCGCAAGTCAGTGCGGATCCTGGACAATTCCCGTAACGCTTTCCGACCCGGGCGGCTCCGGAACCGAGCATCATTGGTCGGCTCCCTCCTTGACGATCCTTAGGCCATGTACATCCCACCGTTAACATGCAAAGTCTCTCCAGTGATGAACGACGCCTCGGGCGATACCAGAAACGCGACGGCGTTGGCCACATCTCGTGGTTCGCCCAAGCGTTGCAGCGGAATCGCATCGACCATGGCCTGACGCTGCGCCTCCGACAGCCCCCGAATCATGTCGGTGTCGATCAGCCCCGGCGCCACGGCGTTGACGGTGATGCGGCGCGAGCCAACCTCCCGCGCCAGCGACTTGGTGAAGCCGATCATTCCGGCCTTGGCCGCCGCATAGTTGGCCTGACCGGCATTGCCCGTGGCGCCCACCACCGAGGTGATATTGACGATGCGCCCGCGCTGGGCCTTCATCATCCCTCGCAACACCGCTTTGCTCAGCCGGTAAACCGAAGACAGATTGGTGTCGAGCACCGCCGTCCATTCCTCTTCCTTCATCCTTAACAGCAGGTTGTCACGGGTGACGCCAGCATTGTTGATCAGAATGGTCGGCGGACCGAACTCCTCGGTCGCCGCTTTGACCGCGGCGTCCACGGCAGCGGGGTCCGTTACCTCCAACCGCAGGCCGCGCCCTTTAACGCCACAATCGCGAAAATCCTGGCCGATCGCTTCGGCGCCCGCATCGGTGGTGGCCGTACCGACCACCATCGCGCCGCGCCGCCCCAGCTCGCGGGCGATGGCCTGGCCGATGCCGCGACTGGCCCCGGTCACCAAGGCGATTTCGCCATCCAACCTCATGTGGGATCCCCTGTTAACGCCTCAACGGGCAAGCCGAAGTTACTGTGCGACATGGGTACTTAATATTTCAAGAGCACCGCGCCCCAGGTAAAGCCACCCCCGAAGCCTTCCAGCAACAGGGTATGGCCGCGCTGGATACGGCCATCGCGCACCGCGACATCCAGGGCCAGCGGAATCGAGGCCGCCGAAGTGTTGCCGTGCCACCGCACGCAGTCCACCATCCGTTCTTCCGGCAACCCAAGCCGCTTGGCGGTGGCGGAAAGAATACGCCGGTTGGCCTGATGCGGGATGAACCAGTCGACGTCGGCGACCGTCATGCCATTGGCGGCCAGAATCTGCTCGGCCATTTCCTTGAGGGTATGAACCGCCACCTTGAACACTTCGCTGCCGCGCATTTCCACGAAGGCGGCATTCTCCCGAGTTTGTTCGTAGCCGCTGGACACCCCGGCCGGCACCCACAGTAGCTCCTTGTAGCGACCATCGGCATGCAACTGGCTGTCGATAATACCGGGCTGGTCGGCCTTTTCCAGCACCACCGCGCCGGCGCCGTCGCCGAACAGGATGCAGGTGCCGCGATCCTGCCAGTTGATGATGCGCGTGAAGGTATCAGCCCCCACCACCAGAGCCCGCTGCGCCCCTTCCGTGCGGATGAAGCGGTAGGCGATGTCCAGGGCGTAGACAAAACCGGTGCAGACCGCCTGCACGTCGAAAGCGGCGCCGCCCCGGCAGCCCAGGCGGTGCTGCACTTGAGTGGCGACGCTGGGAAATACATGGTCGGGGGTGGTGGTGCCGATGATGATCAGATCGATGTCCCGCGCTTCGAGGCCCGCCGCTTCCAGGGCATGGCGGGATGCCTGTTCCGACAGGTCGCAGGTGGTCTCACCGGGCGCGGCGACGTGGCGCTCCTCGACTCCGGTGCGCTCGACAATCCAATCCGCCGTGGTCTCGATCATCTGTTCGAGATCGGCGTTGGTCAGCACTTTTTCCGGCAGATAGCTACCGGTTCCGGTGATCCTGGCGTGATTCAAAGCGCTTGCCTCGCGGCGTAAAGGGTGGCCAGATGGTCGTCGATGCGCTGGGGCGCCCTCTGCTCGACTTCCAGGATCGCCACCCGGATGGCGTTGGCGAACGCCAGGGCGTCGGCGCCGCCGTGGCTCTTAACCACGGTCCCCCGCAAGCCGAGCAGGCTGGCGCCGTTGTAGCGACGCGGGTCGATCCGGCGCCGGAACGCGCTCAACACCGGCAACGCGATCAATCCGGCCAGACGAGTCAACACGTTTCGCTTGAATTCCTGGGTCATGTAATGACGGATCAACTTGGCCACGCCCTCGCTGCTCTTGAGCGCGACGTTGCCGACGAAGCCGTCGCAAACCACCACATCGACGTCGTCGAGATAGATGCCGTCGCCTTCAACGAACCCAATATAATTGAGGTCGCTGGCGGCTAACAACCGGGCGGCTTCCTTAACCTGCTCGTTGCCTTTGATGTCTTCCTCGCCGATATTCAACAAACCCACCTTGGGCTGTTCGACACCGTTGACCTCCGCCAGCACCGCGCCCATCACCGCGAATTCCAACAGATGTTCGGCCTTGCTGTCTACGTTGGCGCCCAGATCCAGCACCCGGGTATGCCCGCGCACGGTCGGCAGCGTGGTGCAAATCGCGGGCCGGTCGATGCCGGACAGGGTCTTGAGCACAAAGCGGGAGGTCGCCATCAACGCGCCGGTATTGCCGGCGCTGACGCAGGCATCGGCCTCACCCTGCTTGACCAGATTGATCGCCACCCGCATTGAGGAGTCTTTTTTGACCCGCAGCGCCTGCGCGGGGGGTTCGTCCATGTTCACCAGTTGCGAGGCATGGCGGATGACGATTTGCGGATGGTTCCTGGCCTTGAGCTCAACCAGCTTGGCGGACAGCACATCTTCCTGGCCGACCAGGATCACCCGCAGATTCTCGTTGCTATTTTGAAGCACGCGCAAGGCGGCGGGCACGACGACGTCAGGGCCGGCATCGCCACCCATGCCATCCAGGGCGATCGTATGCGGTTTGGTCATGCGCGCGGAAATTCGGTCATGATGGGCTCGGGAAAGCATACCGGAGTCGCCGGTCAGCGCTCAATCCTCACTCTCGTCCCGCACCGGTTTATCGATGACCTTGCGCCCCCGGTAATAACCGTTCGGGGTCACATGGTGCCGACGATGCAACTCGCCGGACACCCGATCGACCGACAACGTCGGCGCGGTTAAGGCGTCATGAGAACGGCGCATACCGCGCTTTGAAGGGGTCTTACGGGATTTCTGGACAGCCATGATGTAGCATCACTCCTTAATTTTTGGAATCTCGCCGCAATGCGGCCAGCACCGCGAACGGCCGGCGCGATCCCGGGTCCGGGGCGCTTTCGCCGAGCGCGGCGCGATAACCGTTGGCCGCGCACTCCCGTAAATCGTCGTGGCGGGGAATCTGTGGCAGGGCCAACAACAATTCATCCTCCACCCAGTCAGCAAGGACCAGCCCGCTTTCCGGAACCAGCAGCGGTTCGTACCCCTCGGGCAGCCGATCGGCTTCAGCCTCGGTGCGGGCCATACCCAGGCGCACCGTTAAGTCGAAGGGGAGCCGCAGCGGACCCAAACAGCGCTGGCAGACCACCTCAATCGTGGAATGCAAGCGACCGACCACAAAGTGGATGCCCTGCTCGTCCACGCCGACCTTTACCGTCACCGTCACCACGCCGTCGGTTCGGTTCAACAAGACCGCCAGCCGCGGCAACGCCTCCAGCGCCACCACGCCCTCCAGCCGTCCGCCTGCGGCGGCCAACCGCCAGGGATTCAAGGGCTCGGAAAACGACAGCGTCTGCATAAGGCGCGGAATCATATAGGCACGCTGGATTTCTGTCAAAATTAGGAACTAAAAAGCTTGGATTGTAAAGTCTTCCTTGATCTTGACCGCTGCAATGATCCCTTATCGCCATGACTACGACTCGACTCGATCACCGTTCCCTGATTTTAGCGTCCACTTCGCCGTTTCGCCGGGACTTGCTGGCGCGGCTGGGACTCCCGTTCACCGTCCAGGCGCCCGATGCCGATGAAACCCCCCAACCCGGCGAGGATGCGCCGACGTTGGTGGCGCGGCTGGCGACCGATAAAGCCCAGGTGGTGGCTCGCCATCATCCCGAAGCGCTGATTATCGGCTCGGATCAAGCGGCGGTGCTGGACGACGAAATCATCGGCAAACCCGGCGATCACGAACGAGCGGTGGCGCAACTCCGGCGCGCTTCCGGACGAATGATGACTTTTTACACGGGCCTGTGCCTGCTCGACAGCGCCAGCGGCCAACGACAGGTCGCGGTAGAGCCCTTTCGGGTCGTATTCCGCACCCTGACCGAGCCGCGGATCGAGCGCTACCTGCGGCGGGAACAACCTTATCAGTGCGCCGGCAGCTTCAAATCCGAGGGCCTGGGCATCGCTCTATTCGAGCGGCTGGAAGGCGACGACCCCACCAGCCTGATCGGCCTGCCGCTGATCCGGCTGATTCGGATGCTCGAGGCGGTGGGAATGACGGTGCTGTGACGGACGCCGCCGCCGGTCTCGCTCGTTCTGGGAATTCCGCCAAGGTTGTTGGAAGCCTGGGATTTTCGCACGCACTCAACGAAGGACTTCATGCTTGATTACTCTCCACCAACTCTTTCTGCAACGTGGCGGCAAGCCGCTGTTCGACAACGTCTCGCTGACCGTGCAGGCCGGTTGGAAAGTCGGGGTGGTCGGCGCCAACGGCAGCGGTAAATCCAGCCTGTTCGCGCTGCTGCTGGACGAACTGCACCCGGACGCCGGCGCTCTCGACCGGCCCCCGCGCTGGACCCTCGCCCACGTCGCCCAGGAAACTCCGGCGCTGCCAACCCCGGCGCTGGACTTCGTGCTGGACGGCGACGCCGAACTGCGCCAGATCGAGCGCGATCTCCAGGCCGCCGAGGCCGCTCACGACGGAACGCGACAGGCCGAGTTGCACGCCCGGTTCGACGCGGTGGGCGGCTACAGCGCCCGCGCCCGCGCCGGCAAGCTGCTGGCCGGGCTGGGCTTCACCGCCGATCAACTGGAACGATCGGTGGCGGAATTTTCCGGCGGTTGGCGGGTGCGGCTGAATCTGGCGCGGGCGTTGATGTGCCGTTCCGACCTGCTGCTGTTGGACGAGCCGACCAACCACCTCGATCTCGACGCCGTGCTGTGGTTGGAACAATGGCTGCGCGCCTATCCCGGCACGTTGCTGCTGATTTCGCACGACCGCGACGTGCTGGACAACGTCGCCGATCACATCGCTCATCTCGATCAGCGGTGCATCAGCTTGTACTCCGGCAATTATGCCGCCTTCGAGGACCAGCGCGCCGCCCGGTTGGCGCTGCATACCACGCCCGCCGCAGCGGCTCGGCCCGCAAGGCGTGGATCGCCGGGCAGAGCGTGCGCGGGCGCATCCAGGTCGACGACGGCGCCGCCCGCGCCCTGGCCGGCGGCGCGGGTCGCGGTCGTACAGGCCGTCGACGTCGGTGAGCAGCACCAGCACGTCGGCGTCGGCCAGGT
>JAWOHQ010000033.1:0-6291 GCA_046485105.1 Candidatus Competibacteraceae bacterium
GCCCGGCCCCCGGCCTGCCGATCGACGAGGTGCGCGATCGTTACTTCCTGGGTTACTGCCAGCCGGGAACCGACTGGGAGCGGCTGTTCGCGGACTTCGCCGCGAGGCGCGAGGGGCTCCTCGGGCTGGGCGAGACGATCCCGGGACTCAGCCGCAACGGCCGGAAGTCGACGGAATACTTTCTCAACGGATTCTTCAGGATTATCGGCTCCGCCGAGGAACGCGCGGAGCGGGTCGTTGGCGGCTGCCAGCCCTGGCCGCCGGCCGCCGTCGATCACACCACACCGCTCGAAGGACGCGGCTGATGCCTGATTTCAGGCAAGGAAACCGGCGATCGTTGCTGATAGGGTGAGCATATGAGCAACATGTCGAAAAAGTACGAGCTGGCCATGGCCGAGGCTACCACTTACGAGGAATGGCGACTGGCGGCCCTGGTTCTCGACCATCTCGACGGCCTGGACAAGTGGCGCGAGGTGCCCGCGTCAGCGGACTACGACTACAAGCTGCTGGCTTCTCGCGTCAGGCTGCTGCGCCAGCTGCGCCGCCGCAAGGATGTCGACCGCCTGATCTTGCGCCTGCGCGAGGAGTTGCACGGCAACCTCGGCAACATGGATGCGCCACGCCGCCGGGATCCAGTACCTGGACTTCAGCCCGGTCCTGCTGGTGTCTCTGGCCGCCATCGTCGGCGCCCGGTATCTCGCGATCGGCACCGGCGACACCGCGCTGTACGTGTTCGCCGGGATGCTGGCCGCCGTGGTCCTGTCGGTCCGGGTGTTCCTGGTCCGGGGCGCGGGCAAGGCGAATTGACCGCGAGGCGCGCGCGATCCGCCGCCTGAAACTCCCTCTTTCCACGGACCTCCCCCGATGATAACGCCGCCCGCGAACCGAACCCCCGCCCTGCTGTTGCCGCTCTTGGCCGGTCGATTCATCAGCACACGCCAACGCCCAGCGTAGGACAGACGGGCCACCCTCGACAGATCTACCGGCCAAGACCGTGGAAAAGGCCTGTTGAAAATACTATCCTCAATCGGTCTGACACGATCAAAAACGATTGAGAGGTTGCCGTCGATGCGGAAATCGAAATCGGGCTAAACGCGATGGCGCGCCAAGTGCTGCTTGTCGAGGACGACCGCGAGATCGCCGAACTGGTCGAACTGCATCTCCGGGACATCCACTGCGTGGCGGACATCGCCGGGAGCGGGCAGGAGGCGCTGGAGCGTTGCGCCCAGCGTCGCTACGATCTGGCGATCTTGGACCTGATGCTGCCCGATCTGGACGGGCTGACGATCTGCCGGCGGCTGCGGGCCGGCGGCGATTACCTGCCGATCCTGATGCTGACCGCCAAGTCGTCGGAACTGGACCGGGTGCTGGGCCTGGAGCTGGGCGCCGACGATTACGTGGTCAAACCGTTCAGTTTCCCGGAACTGCTCGCCCGGGTGAAGGCGCTGCTGCGGCGGGCCGAGGCGCTGCGCGACCCCGGCGGCGCGACCCGCGACGATGCCCGTATCACGCGCGGTCCTCTCGTGATCGAAGCGGACAAGCGCCGGGCGCTTCTGGCGGGCCAAGAGCTGGCGCTGACCGCCAAGGAATTCGATCTGCTGCTCCACTTCGCCCGCCAGCCCGGCCGGGTGTTCAGCCGGGGCCAACTGCTGGATCAGGTTTGGGGCTACGGCCACGAAGGCTACGAGCACACGGTCAACACGCACATCAACCGCCTGCGCGCCAAGCTGGAGCCGAATCCGGCGGAGCCTCGCTATCTGCTCACCGTCTGGGGTGTCGGCTACAAGTTCGCCGAATCATGCTGAACACCCTCTACGGCAAGCTGGCTCTGGCGCTGATGGCCTTGCTGGGCGCCATCGGCCTGGGCCACGGCCTGATCAGCCACGCCCTGACCCAACGCTATCTCCAGGAGGCGCAACAGAGCTTCAACCGCGATCTGGCCCGCAACCTGGTCGCCGACCAGCGGTTGATCGCCGACGGCCGGCTCGACCCGAAGGCGCTGAAAGCCACCTTCGAGCGTTACATGACCATCAACCCCAGCATCGAAATCTACTGGCTGGACGCCGGGGGCGCGATTCTGGCGTACTCCGCCGAGCCGGCGGCGGTCAAGCGCAACCGGGTGGCGCTGGAGCCGATCCGGGCCTTCCTGGGCGGTGCGGACCTGCCGATTTTCGGCGACGATCCGCGCGGCCACGACGCCCGCAAGAGCTTTTCGGTGACGCCCATTCCCGCGACTGGATCGCCCGAAGGCTACCTGTACGTGGTGTTGCGCGGCGAGATGTACGAATCTTTCGAGCGCCTCCATCGAGACAGCCTGCTGCTGCGGTTCAGCGCCTGGGTGTTGGCCGGCAGCCTGCTGGCCGGCCTGCTGGCCGGCCTGCTGCTGTTCCGGCTGCTGACCCGGCGGCTGCGGCGGCTGGCGGCGGTGGTCGACGCCTTCCAGCGATGCGAGTTCTCCGCCTTCGCGCCCTATCGCGGCGCCGGCGCCGGGGGCGACGAAATCGAGCTACTGGGAATGCATTTCGACCGGATGGCCGAGCGCCTGCAAGTCCTGATCGGCCGCTTGCGGGAGCGCGACACGTTGCGGCGCGAGCTGGTCAACCACGTCTCGCACGATTTGCGCACGCCGCTGGCCGCGCTGCACGGTTACCTGGAAACCCTGCAACTGAAAGCCGACCGCTCCTCGCCCGCCGAGCGGCAAGCCTATCTCGACGCCGCCTTGCGCCACTCGCGGCGGTTGAGCGGTCTGGTGGGCGATCTGTTCGAGCTGGCCAAGCTCGACGCCCACGCCATCCGGCCGCGCCGCGAGCGGTTTCCCGCCGCCGAGCTGGTGCAGGATATCGCCCAAAAATACCGGATCGCCGCGACGGAGCACCGCGTTCAGCTCGACCTGCGCCCGCCGCCGCCGGCGCTGGTCGTCGAGGCCGACATCGGCATGATCGAGCGGCTGCTGGACAACCTGATTCTGAACGCCCTGCACCACACGCCGCCCGGCGGCCGGATCGCCATCGAACTCGCCGCGCGCGACGAAATCGCCACCTTCACCGTCGCCGACACCGGCCACGGTATCGCGCCCGAGGATTTGCCGCACGTGTTCGACCGCTGCTATCGCGAGTCGCGCCGGACCAAGGACGACGGCGTCCATTTGGGGCTGGGGTTGGCCATCGCCCGCCGCATCGCCGAATTGCATGGCGGCGAACTGCGCGCGAGCAGCGCGTTGGGCCGGGGTACCCGCTTTGACTTCGATCTGCCGATCCGCCCGTTTCGGGCGGACGATTTCGAAATCGAGGCGACGGATCGGCGAACCGGCGGCGCCGTGATGGAAAAGTAATGATTTCGTGAGCGCACCGTGAAGCGGGGCCGGCACAGTGCGTCTCGGAAACCCCGACGGTTTCCGAGCCAGTCCTAACCCACCGGAGCACTCGATGATGAAACGCTTAACCGCTTTGCCCGCATCCCTGCTGCTGGCCGCTGCCCTGACCGGCGCTCAGGCGCAATCCGCCAACGGCCCGATGTACGAAGTGACGATCACCAACCTCACTCGGGGCGCGTCGTTCACCCCGATTCTGGTGGCGAGCCATCGCGCCGGCGTGAAGCTGTTCGATCTGGGCCAGCCCGCCAGCGCGGAGCTGGCGATTATGGCCGAAGGCGGCGATATCGCGCCGCTGGAGCAAGCCTTGCGCGCCGACGGCCGCGTGGTCGATATCGCGAGTACCGACGGACTGCTGGGACCCGGCCAGTCGGTCACGGTGCGGGTGGCGGTACGAAGAGCCGATCATATCAGCCTGGCCGCGATGATCTTGCCGACCAACGACGGGTTCATCGCGCTGAACGGTGTCGCCGCGCCCCGTTTCGGCAGCGAGACGCACAGGTTGCCGGGGTATGACGCGGGCTCCGAGCCCAACGACGAACTCTGCGCGGCCATTCCCGGCCCGCAATGTGGGGAGATTAACGGGGGTGAGATGGGTGAAGGGGTCTCGTCGCCCTCGGCGGACGACGAAGGCTTTGTGCACGTGCATGCCGGGATTCACGGCATCGCCGATCTGAAAGCCGCGGAGTACGATTGGCGGAATCCGGTGGCGGCGGTCACGATCAGAAAATCCCTCCGGTGAGGGACGCTGCGGTGGCGGGCCATCGCGGTCCGCCCGGTCATTTGAAGGGAACGGAGGTGAGGTTGAACGAAAAAGGCCGGGCTGCCGGACGATGTTGCCGCGACCGGTGGATGATCCGACTGTCGGGCCTGGCGATGGCGGTATCGCTGCTGCCCGCCGCTCCCTCCAACGCGGGCTGTCGGGCGCAAAGCGGGCCGGGGCAGGTTGCCCTGATCGAGCTGTACACTTCCGAGGGATGCAGCAGTTGTCCGCCCGCGGATCGCTGGCTGTCGGACTGGGCGGCCGAGCCTTCAGCGCGCGGCAAGGTGGTGCCGCTGGCCCTGCATGTGGATTACTGGGATGGCCTGGGTTGGCGCGACCGTTTCGCTCAGCCCGGCTTCGGCGCCCGGCAACGCACGCTGACCGCCGCGCAGGGGAGCAAGACCGTGTTTACGCCGCAGGTGATGGTCAACGGTCGCACCACGTTGGATTGGGGCGAGGATACGGCGTTTCGCCGGCGAATCGCCGCGATCAACACCCGGCCGGCGGAAGCGGAACTCGACCTGGAAATCGCGCCCGACGCCGATGCCTGGCGGGTCTGGATCCGGGGTCGGCTGCAACCTCGGGCGGCGGTGGACCGCGCTGGCGTGTTCGTGGCGCTGTACCAGAACGGCTTGGTCAGCCACGTCACCGCCGGCGAAAACGCGGCGCGGCGGTTGCGCCACGACCGGGTGACGCGGGAATTGGTCGGACCGTTGCCGGTGGCGGCGGATGGCGGTTTTGCCCACCCGCATCGTTTTCGCCTGCCGGCGGATGCCGACCCCCGCGATATCGGCGTCGCCGCGTTCGTCCAGGATCGAGCCGACGGCCGCGTCTGGCAGGCGCTGGCGCTGGCCGCTTGCCCGGAATGACGGGCATTCGAGCGCCCGGGTCAGGCTTCGCTGACGATCTCCGCTGCGGCCGGCTCGAATACGGCTTCGTGCGGGTGAAGTGCAACGGCTACCGCCACGAACACCTCTTCGCATTTTCCTGCAAGCGCCGCGGCTTCTGCCCGTCCTGCGGCGCACGGCGCATGGTCGAGACTTCGGCCCATCTGGTCGATCGCGTCCTTCCAGAAGTTCCGGTGCGCCACTGGGTGCTCAGCTTTCCCTGGCCGCTGCGTCCGCGCTTCGCCGGCCGCCTGCGTCGAGCGCCGAGCAGATCGCCCTCGGCCAGCGCCTCCTCGCCGAAGGCGCCTCGGTGCGCGAGGCCGCCCGCATCCTGCGCGGTCACCACGCCACGCTGTACCGCGCCCTCCAGACCCGGTCACCCGTCGCCGTGGAGAACGGAGCTGGGCCCAAGACGCCCTGCTGAAATCTACTTTGCCGATCCGCTGAAGTCGACTTGGAAAAATGACAGCCGGGTTGCTGGCCGCCGTGGTCCTGTCGGTCCGGGTGTTCCTGGTCCGGGGCGCGGGCAAGGCGAATTAGGAAATAGGAATGAGGAGTTAGGAATTAGAAATTTCCAAATCCCCTATTTGCTATCTCCTCGTTCCTATCCCCTACCGGACTTTCAGTCCGTTACTCTCAACCCACCGGCTTTTAGCCGGTGGTTTTTGAGATTTTTATTCAGCAGCGTCCGCGCGCTTCCGCAGCCACTCCTGCATCATGGCAATCTCCGCTTCCTGAGCGGTGATCACCTCCTCGGCCAAGGCGCGAATTTCCACGTCCTTCCCGTATTCGAGCACAACCCGCGCCATGTCGATGGCACCCTGATGATGCGGAATCATGCCGCGCACGAAATCGATATCGGCATCGCCGCTGAATTCGATGGCCATATCCCGATGCATGCGGTCGTTGGCTTCCAGGTACGCCCGAACCGCTGGGTGGTCGGCGGCCGGCTGTGCCACGGTGTGGCCAGCGTGCGCGTCGTGTCTTTCATGTCCTTCATGCTGGGTCATGGCGTGGCCGGCGTGGGCATCGTGTCCCTTTTGATCCCCGGCTTGCGCCAAGGCCAACGATCCGCTAGCGATGCAGGGCAATCGCGCTATGCGGCAGCCGGACTGGGCTGACCGAAGAGGAGGCGCAACCGGTAATCATCGTTGAGGGCGGCCCGGAGTTTGCGGCGCCGGATACTGTCGCGTGGGGGGCCGTTATGACGCAGCATATTCAGGGCGATGCGGCGAATCAAGGCCAGGTTCTCGGCCGAGTGATCGTTGCGC
>JAWOHQ010000090.1:0-10713 GCA_046485105.1 Candidatus Competibacteraceae bacterium
TTTTTCGAACACCGCCGGATGCACCATGCCGCAGCCCAGCACTTCCAGCCAGCCGGTCTGCTTGCACACCCGGCAGCCCGCGCCGCCGCAGATCACGCACTGGATATCCACTTCGGCGGACGGCTCGGTAAAGGGAAAATAGGACGGGCGGAAGCGCACCGCCAAGTCATCGCGTTCGAAAAAGCGGTGGAGAAAATCGTCCAGCACGCCCTTGAGATCGGCGAAGCTGACGTCTTCGTCGACCAGCAGGCCCTCGACCTGATGAAACATCGGGCTATGCGTGATATCGGAATCGCAGCGGTAGACCCGGCCCGGCGCGATGATCCGCACCGGCGGCGCCTGCGTCTCCATCACCCGGATTTGCACCGGCGAGGTGTGGGTGCGCAACAGGGTGTGGGCGTCGAAATAAAAGGTATCGTGCATGGCCCGCGCCGGATGTTGCGGCGGGATGTTGAGCGCCTCGAAATTACGGAAATCGTCCTCGACCTCTGGACCTTCGGCGACGGTGAAACCGATGCGGGCAAACAACGCCTCGATACGGGTCAGGGTGCGGCTGACCGGATGGTAACCCCCCGGAGATTGGCCGCGCCCCGGCAGGGTGACATCAATGGCCGCGCTGGCCAAGCGAGCATCCAGCGCCGCTGCTTCCAGTTCGGTCTTGCGCGAAGCCAGGGTGGTTTCCAGGGCCTGCTTGGCCTCGTTGATCGCCTGCCCCGCCGGCCGCCGTTCCTCGGCGGGCAGTTGGCCCAGTTCCTTCAGACGCTCGGTGAGCGCGCCTTTCTTGCCCAGATAATGCACGCGCGTCTGATCCAGGGCAGCGAGATCGCCGGCCCTGGCGATGGCGGTCCGGGCGTTCTGCAACAGTTCGGACAATGCGTCCACGCTGACGGTCTCTCCGACATTAACGCAACCCTGGACTCCTCGCTCCCGCTGGCGGGAAAGGGATTGGGGGTGAGGGCTGAAGTTCCAACGAAAAAGGGAAGGACCCGAGCCCTTCCCCATGCGGAATCCCGCGCCGGATCGACGGCCGATCCAGCGCGACGCTCAGGCGACGCCGAGCGCGGCCTTGGCGCGGTTGGCCAGTTCGGCGAACGCTGGTTTATCGAGCACCGCCAGATCGGCCAGCACCTTGCGGTCGACCTCGATGGCGGCCTGCTTGAGCCCGTTGATCATCCGGCTGTAGGACAGGCCATTGTCGCGGGCCCCGGCGTTGATCCGGGTAATCCACAGGGCGCGGAAATCGCGCTTCTTCTGGCGGCGATCACGGTAGGCGTACTGTCCGGCCTTGATGACCGCCTGCTTGGCGACCCGGTACACCTTACTGCGGGCGCCACGGTAACCCTTGGCCAGTTTCAGGACTTTTTTATGGCGGGCATGGGCGGTAACGCCACGTTTTACTCGGGACATGGTTGGTTTCTCCGATCCAGTCGCATCAATCGTAGGGTAGCATCCGGCGCACGGCCGGGACATCCACCGCCGCCACGGTGGTGACGCCGCGCAACTGACGCTTCCGCTTGGTGCTCTTCTTGGTCAGGATATGCCGGAGGTGCGAGTGGGAACACTTGTACTTACCGGACCCGGTGCGGCTGAAGCGCTTGGCCGCGCCGCGATTGGTCTTCATCTTGGGCATTGCATGACTCCGCAATTTTTAAAAAGAGAATTCTGGGCTAACCCCGGCGCGAACCGCGCAGTTGGCCTGCGGGGGAATTATTTTTTCTTGATCGGCGCGATGGTCATGACCATCTGCCGCCCTTCCATCCGGGGCCGTTGCTCGATCGCGCCATAAGGCACGAGGTCTTCTTCGACCCGTTTGAGAAGCTGGATTCCCAGTTCCTGGTGCGCCATTTCGCGGCCCCGAAACCGCAGCGTCACCTTGGCCTTGTCACCATCACTCAGGAAGCGAATCAGGTTGCGCAGTTTGACCTGATAGTCCCCCTCGTCCGTGCCGGGCCGGAATTTGACTTCCTTCACCTGGATCTGTTTTTGTTTTTTTCGTGCTTCGCTCTGCTTCTTGGCCTGTTCGAAGCGGAATTTGCCATAGTCCATGACCCGGCAAACCGGCGGCTGGGCGTTCGGAGAAATCTCCACCAGATCCAGTTCGGCTTCTTCGGCGATCCGCCGGGCTTGCACTAGGGAGACGACGCCCATTTGCTCGCCTTCCTGGTCGATCAGACGTACTTCGCGCCCGGTGATTTCGTCGTTGAGCCGGAGTTCGGTGTTTGCGGCGATGTTGCAGTCCTCCAGATAATTATTCAATCCGCCCGCGGCGGGCGATGTCGGCTTGCAGCCGTTCCACAAAGGCGGCCAAACTCATATCGCCCAGATCCTGGCCGGTGCGGGTCCGCACCGCGACGGTGTCCGTGGCCATTTCCCGATCGCCCACGACCAGGAGGTAGGGAATACGCTGCAAGGTATGCTCGCGGATTTTAAAGCCGATTTTTTCGTTTCTCAAGTCGGACGCAACGCGGACACCTTGTTGCATAAGGGATTTTTCAATCCGGGCCGCGTAATCGGCCTGATGGTCGGTGATGTCGAGCACCACCGCCTGCACCGGCGCGAGCCAGACGGGCAACGCCCCGGCGTAGTGTTCGATCAGGATCCCGATAAAGCGCTCCAGCGAGCCGAGGATGGCGCGATGCAGCATGACCGGAACCCGCTTGCCGCCGTCCTCGGCGATGTAGTGGGCGTCCAGCCGGCCGGGCATCGAGAAATCCACTTGAATGGTGCCGCACTGCCAGAGCCGGTCCAGGCAGTCGCGCAGCACGAACTCGATTTTCGGCCCGTAGAAGGCCCCTTCACCCGGCTTGAGCCGCCAAGGCAGACCGGTGTGGTTCAGGGCCAGTTCCAGGGCTTTTTCCGCTTTGTCCCACACCTCGTCGCTGCCGACCCGCTGGTCCGGTCGGGTCGCCAGGGCCAGTTGCACCTCGCTGAAACCGAAATCGGTATAGACCTGAAACAGCAGATCCATGAAGGCCGACACTTCGGGTTGAATCTGTTCCTCGGTACAGAAAATATGTGCGTCGTCCTGGACGAAGCTACGCACCCGCATCAGCCCGTGCAAGGTGCCGGACGGTTCGTTGCGGTGGCAGGAGCCAAATTCGGCCAATCGAAAAGGCAGATCGCGGTAGCTTTTCAGTCCCTGATTGAAAATTTGGATGTGACAGGGGCAGTTCATGGGCTTGACCGCGTAATCGCGATTTTCCGACGCGGTGGTGAACATGTCGGAGCGAAACTTTTCCCAATGCCCGGAGCGTTCCCACAGGCTGCGGTCGACGATCTGTGGGGTATGGATTTCCTGATAGCCGTGTTCGCGCAGTAACTGGCGAATATAGTTTTGAATTTCTACATACAGACGCCAGCCGCGGTCGTGCCAGAACACCATGCCCGGCGCTTCTTCCTGGAGGTGGAACAGGCCGAGCGCCTTGCCGATGCGGCGGTGATCGCGCTTTTCCGCTTCCTCCAGCCGGTGCAGATAGGCTTTCAGCGCTTTCGAGTCCAGCCAGGCCGTGCCGTAGATGCGCTGCAACATCTCGTTGCGGGAGTCGCCGCGCCAGTAGGCGCCGGCGACCTTCATCAGTTTGAAGGCCTTGAGATGGCCGGTGGAGGGGACGTGCGGGCCGCGGCAGAGATCGATGAAATCGGCCTGGCGGTACAGCGAAATCTCCTCGTTTCCCGGAATATCGGCGATAATCTGGGCCTTGTACTCCTCACCCAGGTCGCGGAAAAAGGCCACCGCCTCGTCCCGCGGCATGACCGAACGGCTGACGGGAAGATCCTGCGCCGCCAGCTCCTCCATCCGCGCCTGAATCCGTTCCAGATCTTCAGGGGTGAAGGGGCGCTCGAAGGCGAAGTCATAATAAAAACCGTTTTCGATCACCGGGCCGATGGTGACTTGGGCGCCGGGATAGAGTTGCTTGACGGCGTGCGCCAGCAGGTGGGCGCTGGAGTGGCGGATGAGATCCAGGGCTTCCGAGTCGCGTCCGGTGACGATGGCCAGGGTTGCGTCGTGCTCGATGGGGTGCGAAGTATCCACCAGCCGACCGTCCAATTTGCCGGCCAGGGCCGACTTGGCCAGACCCGGGCCGATCGCGGCGGCGACCTCCCGCACGTTGACGGGCGCATCGAACGCGCGCTGGCTACCATCGGGGAGCGTAATGACTGGCATTGTTACGAATCTCTCAAGCCGCGCACTGTTTCACTTTCACTGGAGGCAAACGATAAAGGGCGCGCCACAAAGCCCTTCTTTTGGAAGGAAGGCGCGCCCTTTGGAAAACGGTCAACTTTGCAACGCACTAAACGCACTAAATTTGGTAGGCGCGATTGGACTCGAACCAACGACCCCCACCATGTCAAGGTGGTGCTCTAACCAGCTGAGCTACGCGCCTGAAACAACAGGCGCGGAAGAGTAACCAATGATGGTCGGGTTGGCAAGAGGTAAAAGGTTATTTGCGGTGGCGCGCGGCGTCCAAGACCCAGGTCAGAGTGGTTCCTGGAATCGCCGCACGGCGAATCCCATGGAGACGGCTGCTTCGGCCATCACCGCATCCGCGGTTGCCAAGGTCTCTACTTCCCAATGCCGCGCCACCGCGAGATGCAGGGCATCCAGCGTTCGCAACGGATGCTCCGGGTACCGCGAGATCAGATTGACGGCCTCCGCAAAGCGGGTGTCCTCCACGGAGTACAGATGCAGTGAACCCTGCGTGATGTCGTCGAGGAAGGATGCATAAACCACCGATTCCAGTTCATGGGTCAGTTCGCCCATGCGCCGCCGGCGCGCCAGCAGCGAACGCATTTCTGTTTGTGTCAGGCTGCTGATCACAGCGACATCCAGCCCCTGGATGTCGCGAACGAAGTCTTCCGACCCAGGTTCGTTGAGATACCATTTAGCCAGCGCGCTGGTATCCAGATAAGCGCGCCTCTCAGCGTTCATCGCGCTCGCCGCGAACCAGAACTTCCGAAAGGGTCGAGAGGGGGGACATGCGTGCGCGCAAATCCGCATGATCCGGACGTTGCCGGTTCCGATGGACCGGCAGAATCCGTGCGATCGCCTTGCCGCTGCGAGTGACGATCAACTCTCCTGAAGCGTCCACCAGGGTGTCCAGCCGTCCGATTGCGGCCCGCATCTCCCGAACGTTCAACTCCTTCATGGTTGCTCCTCGTCGATGTGCTATATAAATTCATATTGCAGCACAAGCGCACTTGGAGATCAAAATATTGGCGGTCGTCCGACGCAACGCGGACGCGCGCTGTGATCTGACCGAGGATGCGGGGAATGCTTTCAGTACACCTTAGACGCGCCGGGCGGGCGGGTCTTGAAGCGCTTGTAGGTCCACAGATATTGCGCCGGCAGGGTGCGGATCGCCGCTTCCACGCCTCGGTTCAGGGCCGCCACGGACTCTTCCAGCGACGCGGCCCCGGCCACCTCCGGCAGTTCCTGCAAATGGACGAGGAAACCCCGACCGCGCGGCAACCGTTCGGCCCAGGTCAGGAAAACCAGCGCGCCGGTCTTCAGCGCCAGGCGCGAGACCAGGGTCATGGTGCTGGCGGCGACGCCGAAGAACGGGGCGAACACCCCGCCCTCGTCGCCAGGATCCTGATCGGGAAGAATGCCGAGCGCCTCGCCCTTGCGCAGCGCCGCCACTAGCGTCCTTATCCCGCTACCGTCGGTGGCGACTACTTGGCCGCCGAGCCGGCCCCGACCTCGGCGGCTGAGTTCGTCCAGCCCCAGGCGGCTGGGGCGGTACAGGATGGTCAGCGGGTAACGGCTGGAATAGTACAGCCCCGCCATCTCCCAGGCCCCCAGGTGCGGCGTGATCAGAATGGCGCCTCTTTGCTGGCGCACGGCGGCGCTCAAGGCATCCTCGCCGACGACCGGCGCGCGGACCAGATCCAACACGCGCGCGCCGGGCCATAGCCACAACGGACCCAGCTCCAGAAACAGCTTGCCTGTTTCCACCAGATTCCGGCGCAATAACCGCTTGCGCTCGACGGAGGCCGATTCCGGAAAACAGAGGCTGAGATTGCGGGCGGCGATCCATCGTAACCCGTTCGGGAAGCGCCACAACAGCCAGCCGAGCATCGATCCGATCCGGTGCGCCAGCGGCAGCGGTAACGCCGCGGTCAGGCGTAGCAAACCGGTCAGCCCCGCCCGCCGAATCATGATTCCGGCTCGAGTTCCCCGGAAAAATCCTGCGCCAGCACCGTCCGGGCGCGCTCCAGATTCCGCTCCGCGACCTGAAGTTCGATCCCGCCAGCGACGATGCCGATCTGCAATAGCGAGCGGTCCTCCAACCGGCAGGGAACGTCCTCCGCCAGTAACCGCCCGCGCACGATTTCCGCGTGCGGCAAGGCATCGAAGACCGTCAGCGTCACCCAGGGAGCGCTCATGGCGGCGACTGATCTTCTTCAAGGTCGTCGAAATCAAAATCAAATTCCGGTCGGGGCGGACTGCCATCGTGAACCAGGCTCCGTCGCTGCTGCAGGTAGGCGCTGCGCTGGAACGAGTAGGGATCGATCTGCGCGTCGGCGAAGGCCCGCTCGATCCGCAACAACCCGGCCCGTCGATCGATCAAGTCCAGCCCCCACAGGCTCCACTGGACCGTGTTGGAATCGGTCGCCCAAGTGATGGGGTTGACATAGAAATTGCCGACCAGTCCGAAGGTATCGCGCACCGTGCTCGGCCCCAGCAGGGGCAACACGATGAAATAACCTTCGCTGAATCCCCAGCGCCCCAAGGTCTGGCCAAAGTCCTTGCGCTGCTTGGGGAGTTCCATGTGGCTGGCCACGTCGAACAACCCCAGCACCCCGAAGGTGGTGTTGAAGACGATCCGGCTGCTGTTCGCGGCGGCATCGTGGAGCCTGAATTGCAGCAGGCTATTGACCAGAACCACCACGTCGTTAAGGTTACTAAAAAAGTTCGTGATGCCGGTGTTGACCGGGCTGGGGAGAACCGCCTGGTAGGCTCGGGCGACCGGCTTGATGACCGCTTTATCGGCGGCCTCGTTGAAGGCGAACATCGCGCGGTTGAAACCCTCGAATGGGTCGGGATCATCGCGCAGGAGTTCGTGGGTCGGGGCGCATCCTCCCAGCAGGGCGGCTACAGCGGTCATCAGAACAAGGCGGCGGAAGGTCTTCATAAGCCTGGTCGTGAACAAGGGCCGGGGCGAAATTGCCGGTGACTATCTTACTCCAACCACGACAGGATCCACTCCCACCTTAGAATATTAGGCCAGATCCCGGCCATGGCGATGTGCCAACCAAGCGACCCACTAACGGACTATGGTCAAAATGGGAATTGCCACAAATCACCCGCCGGTTGTGGATCGATCGGGTTCGACTCGCGCTGGACGGATTCACGAGCGCTATTCATCGGGTTCACGGGTGCCCTCCCTGTTAAACTAACCACTGATTTGCCGACGGGATGGTGGATATGCGTGGTTTCGGACCGCGGGCGCTTGGCCCACGCGATGGCCGGGATTGGCTGATACAGTCCTGGCAACTGATGTGGCGACGGCCGTGGCTGTTCGTGGCCGTGGCCCTGTTCGCGCCCGGAGGCAGCGCGGCGCTGCTGGCGTTGCCGGTCTGGGGGTGGTGGTTGCCGCTGACCGGAGGGTGGGCCGCGCTGCTCGCCACGGTCCTGTGCTACGGACTGCCGCTGAGCCTGACGGTGACGCTGGCCTGTGCTCTGGGCCGCGCCGCCAATCGCAAGCGGGCGCCGGCCGCCAGGCAGTTGTTCAACTGGACCGCCATCAAGGCGCTCGCCAAGGCCAGCCTGTTTCTGTTCGTGCTGTTGCTGCAAGGCTATCTGGTGGTCTATTGGGTGCAGGCCCAGATGCTGCCCGGCAATCTCGACGGGGTCGCCGGCCCCTCGCCGCCCTTGCCAGCGAACCCGTTCGGCGTCGCCGGCACCCTGATGGGGACTCAGCTCAGCGTGCTGGGCAGCGTGGTGCTGGTCTTGCAGGTGTTGCTGGCCATGTTCGTGATCCCGCTGCAACTGTTTCGCGAACTGCCGCTGTCGGCGTGCTGGCGGCGCAGCGTGCTGGCCATGCAACTCAACCCTTGGCTGTTTCCGGTATTGGGGTTGGCCGGACTGGCGCTGCTGGCGCTGCCGTTTTTCACTCTGTTGTCCATTCCCGCCCAAGTGTTGGCCCTGCCCCTGCCGGTCTATTGGGGGGTGTTGTTGTATGTGGCCTGGAACGACGTGTTTCAGGGAGGCGAAGAGGAGGAAGAGGTCGAGGAGGTTCAGGAGTTGTGGCAGACCGGCATCAGTGGCGGGCCAGTATCGAGTCGATCCCGCGCAACGCCAGATTCAGATCGTTCTCCAATGGGATTGCGCCGGCGGCGGCGATGGCGTCGCGATAGCGCTCGGTGATCCGGCCGCCGACAAACACCGGTACGGCGACCGTTCGGCGCAGCAGGGGCAGATCCTCCTCGACCACCGTGGCGGCGACTTCCAGCGAACCGGCCAGGACGATGGCTTGGGTCGCGGCCTGGGCGACCACCGGCGGCAGCTCCCCCAGTGGCGTATTGGGACCGAGCAGCACTACCCGATAATCCCGGTCCAGCGCCGCCAGGGCGAACAATAACAGACCCACTTCGTGCTGTTCGCCCGGCAGACAGGCCGCCAACAGTTTCGGTCCCTGCCGGTCGCGGCTGAGGTGGTGGAAACGGGCGCCCAGTTTGTTGCGCAGAAACACGCTGAAAAAATGCTCCTCGGCGATGCTGCCCAGACCCTGGGCCCAGCGTTCGCCCAATTCCCGCAGCAGCGGCACGATCAGCCGACTGGTGACAATATCCACCGGATACAGCGAGAGCACTTCGTTATAAACTTCGTTCAAGTCCCCGTCATCGAAGGCGGCGACGGCGCGCAGCAGTTGGCGCCGGTAGTTCAGCCAGGGATCAAGCTCCGGGTCCGCCACCGGCGCGGGCCGCGCCTTGTCGGCGTCCAGCACCTGTCGTACCTGGCCGATGGACATGCCGTGATCCAGCAACGAGACCACCTGATGGATCAACTCCACGTCGGCCATGGTGTACAGCCGGTGACCTTTGGGGGTGCGAATCGGTTTGATGAGGTCGTAGCGGCGCTCCCAGGCGCGCAGCGTGACCGAGTTAACGCCGGTCAGGCTGGAGACCGTGCGAATGGGCACCAATCCCAGATCGGGCAGGCCGTTGCTGTCGTTCATCTTCATCCTGTGGGAAAGCTCTTGGGGCGACTGGTACGGCGCATCGTAGCTGTTTTTCATGATTAGTTATACAAAAAATATAAAATTCGCTGGAATCAGCAAATATATTCGTCAAAATCTATACCATAATTGTACAATCGGGCAACCAATTTTTTCCGCGCGGAAATCCAGACATCGAGAGGCCACCCACATTCTGCGCACCGTTTTGCTTATGATCCTGCTGGTCGTGCCGTTTCGAAGCGTTCTGGCCAACGACTGTCCGGCCAGCCTTGATTTTTAGCTGCGCCCGCTGGCCAGCGACCGAGCCGAGTCGCTGTGCGCGCGTTATGCCGGCCAGGTGTTGCTGGTGGTGAATACCGCCAGCCAGTGTGGATTTACCCCGTAGTACCAGGGACTGGATGCCTTATACGAGCGTTAACGGATAGTGCTCCAGACATGAATGTATAGCTAGATATATTTTTTATAATCAAATGGTTGTAAATATTTATATCTATATTGAGAACACTGCCGAGGTGGTATGAGAATCAGGGTTCATGCGAACGCGGTTAACGCGGAAAGGAAACGCTTGCCGAAACGGCGGAACGGGGCGGAAAGTCGATGACCGCGCCCAAGCCGTTGGTGCTGGTGGATGGTTCCTCCTGGTTGCACCGAGCGTTCAATGCCCTGCCGGCGCTGAGTACGAAAGCCGGCGAGCCGACTGGAGCGTTATACGGGGTGTTGAATATGCTGCGCCGATTGCTGGCCGAATACCGGCCGGATTATCTAGCGGTGGTGTTCGACGCGCCCGGCAAGACCTTCCGCCACGACCTGTTCCCGGACTACAAGGCCCACCGGCCGCCGCTGGACCCGCAACTGCTCCAGCAAATCGAACCCTTGCACGCCTGCGTTCGCGCCCTGGGGTTGCCGCTGCTGCAAATCAGCGGCGTCGAGGCCGACGATGTGATCGGCACCCTGACCCAGCAGGCGACCGCGCGCGGCTTGCCGGTGTTGATCGTCAGCGGCGACAAGGACTTGGCGCAGTTGGTGGACGAACGGGTGCGGATGCTGGACACCATGAAGAACGTGGTGACCGACGGGGACGGGGTGGAACAGAAATTCGGTGTGCCGCCGGCCCGGATCGTGGACTGGCTGGCGTTGGTCGGCGACAGTTCCGATAACATTCCCGGCGTGCCCGGTGTGGGACCGGTGACCGCCGCCAAATGGCTGCGCGAGTACGGCTCGCTGGATGCATTGATCGCCAACGCCGCCGCCATCTCCGGCAAGATCGGCGACAAGCTGCGCGCCGGACTCGAACAACTGCCGTTGTCCCGCCAACTGGCGACCCTGGATTGTGCGGTGCCGCTGCCGGTGGCCTTCGAGGAGTTGCGCCCCGCCCCGCCCGATACCGCCGCGCTGCGAACGCTGTACGAGCGCTATGAATTCCGTTCCTGGTTGCGGGAAGTCGTGGCGAGCGGCACGGTTGCCGCTCCCGAGCCACCGGCCGCTGAACTGGAAAGCGCCGAGGAAGAAAATGCCGATCCACCGAATTATC
>JAWOHQ010000110.1:0-4930 GCA_046485105.1 Candidatus Competibacteraceae bacterium
GCGAGTTGCAGGCTGTTGAAGTAGGGCTCGGCGAAAAAGAACTCCACGGTATGGTCGTCGAGCGCGGTCACCCGCTCGATGCGCGACAGGTAGGCGCGCTCGCGCGGCGCGGCGATGACCTCGTTCATGATGAACTCGAAGGTGAAGGCCACGTCGCGAGCGGTCAGCGGTGCGCCGTCGGAAAAACTCACATCGCGCCGCAGGCGGAAGGTTATCGTCTTGCCGTCCTCGGATACGGACCAGTCCTCGGCCAGCAAGCCGCGCCATTCCAGGGTGTCCGGGTCTCGGGTCAGCAGCGATTCGATGACGTAGCTCTGGACCTCGCTCGCGTAGGCGTCGCTGGACACCAGCGGAGTGATCGTGCGCAGGCCGGTGGCGAAGGCCAGCATCAGCCAATCGCCGGCGGCATGGTCGGGTTGCGCCGCGGCGCGGCGGACGCGTTCGAAGGCGTCGGGCGCGGCGGATGCGGGAGGCCGCGCATCAGCGGTGCGTTCGCCGATGAGTAACTGGCCGCCGCGCACGGTTTGGTCCAGATCGCGCACCAGCCCGCGGGTGCGACGGATGTCCTCGGCCTGCTCCTGCATGATGCGGGTCATGTCGCTCAGACGCTGCCACTGGCGGTCGATCTGGATCATGAGCAGCACGAGCAAAACCGACACCAACCCAAAGCCCACCCAGAGGCCGATACGCCCACTCAAACCTGGTCCTGTCTTCACGGCGTTCTTCTCATTCCCGATGGTCGTTGGTCCCACGCCTTACGTGTCTGTGCCGGCGACCGGAGCGTCGAGGCGGCTCCGGCTTGTTACCCGCTCAGCTTGCCTTGGATTAGCCGCGAAGGCCAGTTGTTCCATAGGCAAGAGATCGCCGACGACTTCAGCGTACACTACTCCACCGTGAGTCAAGCGGTGCGCTAGCAAGCGGCAGGCGACTATTCCGCCTCCAAGCATCCTGCGTTCTCGCAGGATGCTTGATTGCAAGACCTGACCTTATAACCTACAAGTCCCAATGGCGATGGCCTCGGTGTTCAAATATTACAGAGCGCTCAACGCATGAGCTTCCTTCCTGATATGCCAGCCGCCGCACGCCGCCATCTGGAAGCCGCCGACAGCCTCCCGGAAAAACGATACGACGTCGCTGGCTATCTGTATGGAATCGCCGCCGAATGCGCGATCAAGGCGATGATGTTGGACTGCGGATTACGGCCCCAAGGAGATCGCCGAGACGATCCCTTTTATGCCCACTTCCCGGAATTGAAAACCCGGTTGCGCGACGCCTCGCTCGGGCGAAAAGGCCAGGCTCTTCGGAGGTTCATCGAGAATGACGCCTTCCTGAACCATTGGGAAATCGATATGCGCTACTGCAAGGGGAGTGAGATCGAACATCGATGGGTCGATGCTTGGCGCGACCAAGCGAGGAACGCCGTCTCGAGCATTGGAACCTGAGGAACCCATAATGAACGTGCGCTTTGACGACAGCCTGCCGATTCTCGTCGACCTAATTGTCGAGCACCTCGGTGAATCTTCACTGGAGGCCGGCGTGGTCCTGCGCGATGCCACGGGGCGGCTCGCCTTCTTCACCGCCGCCTCCCTCGCCGACCAAAACGCCGATGCCCTGGCGCAATGCATGAGAGAAAAGCTCGGCCCCTATGCACGACCGGACCGCATTTTGGCTGGCGGTAATGAAATCGGCGCCGACAGGGTATTGAACGACCCTCACGTCTTGCGTATCTCCGTCGGCGGGCGCGTCGTTCGGCTCGTCGATCGTCGCATGGTGGGGGCGGATTGGCTGCGGGCTCCTGCCCCTCCCGCCTCACCTCCACCCAGATTTGTATTCGCCAGCCTTAAGGGCGGGGTCGGCCGTTCCACCGCCTTGGCGGTAACCGCCGCGGATCTGGCCTCCGGCGGGTTGCGAGTGTTGGCGATCGACCTCGACATAGAGGCCCCGGGGCTTGGCCCCATGCTCCTGGACGACCGGACTCTGCCGGAGTTCGGGGTTCTCGACGCCCTGGTGGAAGATGGCCTCGCCGAACTCGACGACACCTTTCTTGCCGACCTCATCGGTCCGTCCGCTCTCGGGGGACAGGGGCGGATCGACGTGATTCCGGTGTTGGGGCGGCGTTCGTTGAACAATCCGGGCGAGATTCTAGCCAAGATCGCCCGCGCCTATGTCGAAGATGTGGGGCCGAATGGTCGGATAGCGACCCTCCTGGACCAGATCCGAAGGTTTGTGGATGCCTTCTCCGACCCCACGCGCTACGATGCCATCCTGATCGACGCCCGTGCCGGGCTGCACGAAACAACCGCTTCCGCCTTGCTCGGGCTGGGTGCCGAGGTCTTTCTCTTTGGCCTGGACGAGTCTCAAACCTGGCAGGGGTTGGAAGCGCTGTTCGCCCACTTGGCCCGCTTCATCGACCCCGAGGAACAGACCCCGGAATGGCCCGCCCGCCTCACCTTGGTACAGGGCAGGGCCGCCGCGGATAGCTCTCTCCGTCAGGCGTTCGCGGAACGCTGCCATGATCTGTACGCCAAGACCTTGTTTCCCGCCCTCGCGGACGATGCCACCGCAACCCAGGTTCCGCTGGACTCGTTCCGCGATATCGCCTGGGATGACGGTGCGCCAGACAGCGCGGTATTGCCGGATGAAGACCGGAGTCCCAATCCTCCGCTGGCCGTGCTGGATGACGCCAATTACCGCAACTTCGCCCCCCTCGCCCGCCGCGACCTGCTAACTCACCGGGTCTATGCGGCCACCTTCGGCGATCTGTTGGCGGCGGTACGCACCGCGATCCCCGGCCCTGAGGACTACGACCAATGACCCTGAACTCTGAGGACTACCTGGCGCTGCGTCGAGCCATCGCCGAGATTCCTGGCGATGTCTCCAACGACGCGGTGGGTGCGAATGTCGCCACGTTAGACGACATATTCGCCCCAGAATCCCATGCCGCAGCCCTCGACCCGCGCATCCCCGTCGTTCTAGGTTCTCGCGGCAGCGGTAAGAGCTTCTGGTCGGGTGTGCTCGGCCAAATCGAAACGCGAAATGCCGCCGATCGGGCGTACCCCAGGCTTAATCTCTCAACGGTTGAGGTACGCTTTGGCTATACCGGCGTCGGCGGCCCGGATGGCATCTCGATGGAAGCTATTGATGATGCGGCGCCACCGGATGCTGGCACGGGTGAGGCCAAGGCATTCTGGTGGGCTACGGTCCTGAGCGCGGCGGCCAAAGCCTCAGGAGATGAAACGGCACGTCCCAAGAAATTTCTCGACAGGGCTCGCGCCTGGGAGGCCAGGGAACAGATGCTCCACGAGCACGAACAACGCCTTTGTGCAAGAGAGACTTCACTGCTGGTCGTTTATGACGCTCTGGATACGATAGCCCGTACTTGGCCACGGCGACGGCTCCTTACCGAGGCCCTGCTGGAGGTCGTCTGGGCCATGCGCGCCTATCGCGCCATCCGGCTCAAGCTCTTTATCCGCCCCGACCAACTCGAGGACGACGCCTTGCGCTTCGTCGAACTGCCCAAACTCCGGGACGGCGCGGTGCGCCTCAAATGGTCGTCCGCCGACCTCTACGGCCTGTTCTACGCCCGCCTCGCCTTGACCCAAGATCCCGATGCTCGGGCGGCCCTGTCTCGGCTACTCGGCCAATATGGACTCATCACCGCGACTCGCGACGATATCCTGACCCGACGGTGGCCCTTGGCCACCGACTCCAGGGAACAAAAGAGGCTGATGGCAGCGCTGGCCGGTCCCTATATGGGTCAAGGGTCTTCGGCTCCCAAGAAAAAAGGTAATACGTATGATTGGCCGATCAAACACTTGGCCGACGCCTTCGAGGAAGTCACGCCGCGCAGCTTTCTGAGACTGATGATCGCAGCGGCCCAACACGGCGTTCCTCCCACCGAGCAGGTCATTCATTTCAGTGGCATTCAACACGGTCTGCGAGCCGCGTCCAAGACCCGAGTCGATCAACTCTATGACGAATTCCCCTGGATCAAGGGCGTTCTTGCCCCACTGGCGGGGCTGCTATTGCCCAAGCCGAAGGAAGAGGTTTTTGCGCTCTGGCGTCAGATGCGCACCCTGGATCTGTTGCGGGAGGACGCGACCCAGCAGAACTACCTGCCCCCCTTTCCGCTTGACGACCCGAACGGCGAGCGCGCCCTGTTCCTCGCCTTGGAGCGAATCGGCGTCATGTATCGCCGCAAAGACGAGCGCCTGGATATGCCCGACCTCTTTCGCGTCGCCGCCAAGCTCCTGAAGAAAGGGGGCGTTGCGCCATGAACGGGTCGCCGACCGGGCAACCCTGATGGCTGAAAACCCACCGAGATTGCTGGCTGAAAATCAGCCATTGCGTGGCTGATTTTCAGCCATTAAAGTAGCCGCATGTATGAAAGACATGTTTTACCCTTGCTCGTCGAGGCGTTGGCGGATACGCCCGTGGTGTTGCTCAATGGCGCGCGCCAGACCGGCAAAAGCACTCTGGCGCAAGCGCTGTCTAAAACCCATGGCCTGCGCTATCTAACGCTGGATGATCGGGTGGTGCTGGCCGCTGCCCAGGGCGACCCGGCGGGCTTCGTGGCGGGTTTGGATGAATCGGTCGTTCTGGACGAAGTCCAGCGAGCGCCGGAGCTTTTTCTGGAAATCAAGGCGGCGGTCGATCGCGACCGTCGGCCGGGGCGCTTTTTGCTGACCGGCTCCGCCAGCGTCATGCTGTTGCCGAATGTGGCCGACTCACTGGCGGGGCGCATGGAAATCTTGCCGCTGTGGCCGCTCTCCTGCGCCGAGATTGCGGATATGCCGCGTTTCAACCGGGCGGAGTGGCTGTTTGATGGCCCGTTCGACGCCCTGTCCATTCCGCCCTGCGAACGGGATGAGCTGACGCACTTTTTGCTGGGTGGAGGCTTCCCGGAAGCCCTGAGCCGCACGGTCCCGCG